>CAZLUT010000064.1:0-8787 GCA_964562805.1 uncultured bacterium
GAAAGTACGGCTTCGTTCCAGGCTAAGGGAAAAAGTGAAGAAAAAACAGTTCTTTCGTTGCAATTTACAATAAATTATTCTATCTTAAGTAGCATTTTTTATGAGGAAGATGTGTTGGAACAGGAAAAGGCAGAGCGGGCGTTTTTTCGTCAGCTTTGCAGGTTGCAGACCGAACCTGGCAGTGATAAAAAATAATACACATTAGGAATTATATATTCGGCTTTATTGCTTTATACATAAATATGAACTGCCGGTTTTAAGGAGGACTTGATGTCGACTAATAACGAGAAAGTATTAAATAAGGTTAAATCGTGCTTAGCCGAAGCCTTAGGGCTTGATGAAGATGAAATTCAACCAACTTCATCGTTGACCAAAGACTTAGGGGCTGAGTCGATTGATTTTTTGGATATTTTATTTCGATTAGAACAGGGTTTTGGAATAAAAATACCGCGTTCCGATCTTTTTCCTGAAAATTTCATGTCAAACGCTGAATTTGTTCAAGGTGGAAAAGTGACGCAGGCTGGTCTTCGAGAGTTAAAGAAGCGTTACCAATTTACCGACTACAGCGATTTTGAAAAGGATCTCTCAGTTACCAATTTAGCAGACACTTTCACTGTCAATTCACTGGCTGGATACTTAAGCGGACGAATTTCTGCTGAAAATATCAAGTCGTAAAGTGGCCGGTTTGAATCGGCGCACTTTAGGGCTCGGTATTGATGTTTTAAAGGTTGTCCGCATGAAAAATTTTATCAGCACTCACGAAAAGAAACTGCCGCGTATTTTCTCTGAGCAGGAAATATCTTGGGCGCTTCAGGCTAAGAAATCTTTTGTGCGCTTTGCTTTTTTGTTTGCGGCCAAAGAAGCTGTTTTTAAATGTCTAGGCCTATCGCCCACATCATTTTTCAGGTGGAATGAGATTGAGATCCTTCCGTCTAAGAAATCATCCCAGATCAAATTAAAAAATTCTTTAAAAGAATCTTTTGGAAAAACTACCGAAGCAATACGGGCAGTTTGGAGAAGAGAGCGTAGTCATGTTGTAGCTCTGGCAGTTCGGGAGAAAAAATGCGCTGGTTTTTGATTGATAAATATTTTGACATTATTCCGGGTAAATCCCTGAAAGCCATAAAGCTTATTTCGCATAATGAATTTTTTTACAATCAGCACATGATTCACAAGCCGATCTTTCCGGAAACGCTTTTAATTGAGATGATGGCTCAGGCAGGCGGGGTATTGTCAGGTGTTTCGATGGGCTTTCAAAAAGAAGTGGTCTTGGGTAAAATTGAAACAGCCAATTTTTTGAGACAAATTAGTCCGCCTGCTAAAATTACGATTGAAGCAAGGTTGGAAATGGTGAGTGAGAATTTTAGTTGGACACAAATGACAATGAGCGATGAGGCGGGGGAGTTTGCGGACGGAAAAATATTTTTTGCCTTTTTGGATGCTTTTCGGAATCAGGACTCAAAGGAGTCTCTTGTTTTTAAGGATGGCTTTTTAAACTCTTACAATTTGATGCAGCACAAGAAAGAGAAAGAAGTTTCGCATGTTTAGACGGGTTGTTATAACAGGATTAGGCATTGTTTCGCCGATTGGCCAGAGCACCGATGAAGTCACCTTATCGCTTGAGAATTGCAGCTCAGGAATGAAAGAGCTCGAAGATTTTAGGGATGATGGAAAGCCTTGCCGAGTGGGAGCTGAGGTTAAAAATTTTAACGCCAGAGATCATATTGACCTCAAGCAAAGAAAACAGCTTAAAGTTATGTCACGTGATGTTCAGTTTTCTGTTGTGGCTGCGAAATATGCGATGGAAAGCGCTGGTATGAGCGAGGGTGGAAACTATGACCCGGACCGTTTCGGACTTTCGATAGGCAGCAGTCTAATTAATAATGATTTGGATGAATTGGGGGTTGCTTACCTGGCAGCCTCTGAAAATGGAAAAATAGTTCCGTCTCGAGTTGGGAGCGATGTGTCTCGTGCTTTATTTCCTCTCTGGATGCTTAAATATCTCCCTAATATGCCTGCTTGTCACATCTCGATGGCATATGATTTAAGAGGCTCTAGCAATTCTATTACAACAGAGGCTGCTTCAGGCCTCCAGGCTATTGGCGAGGCATTCCGCATCATTCAAAGAGGTTCAGCCGATTGCATGATCGCCGGAAGTGTTGATTCAAAAATTAACGGTATTGCCGTAAGTAAATATGATCTATTGAAATACTTGCCCCCTGATTCAAAGCTGATGGAGATGAGCTATACGCCTTTTTCGGATAATAATGATTTTATTATTCCGGGCGAAGGCGCTGGCTTATTGGTCTTGGAAGAGCGTGAGCGTGCCGAAGCTAGAGGTGCCACGATTTTGGCCGAAATAAAAGGTTTTGGAACTGCCCCTATCTTTGATTATAAAGTTTGTGAAGCGAGGGATGTCGAAGGCCGGCGTCTTGCGATATCAAAAGCCCTTCGTGAAGCAAAATTTACTTCAGCCGATTTAGATTTTATCGTCGCTCATGGAATGGGAATTAAAGCGGCCGACGACTGTGAATTAGAGAGTCTGAAACAAATTGTTAATGGCAATAAAACGCCGATTACCTGCTTAAAGCCCTTAATCGGATATTCGGGAGCGGCCAGCGGCGCCTTGGACACGATAGCGGCAATTTTAGCGATTAAAAATCGAACGATTTGGCCTATTAAGGGTGAACCCAAAAAAACATCGGAAGTCAATTTGATTACAAAAGCTCACCCACTTAAAGATGAGGGTCCTTTTTCTGTCCTTATTAATTCATATGGAATAACTGGCCAGGCAGCTGCTATAACTTTGGAGTCTGATTAAGATGCCGCAGAAGACAAAAAGACGAGTTGTGATCACGGGGATGGGAGCTGTAACCCCATCAGGTAGAAATGTTAATGAGATGTGGAAGGAGCTGATTAAGGGTAAATCCAGCGTTTCGCTTTTTACACTTTTTGACTCCAGCACGTCCAAAACTAAAATTGCCGGCCAAATTAAAAATTTTAATTTTGAAAAAGAGTTTGACGGCTTCAAAAAAGATTCAACTCTAAATAACCTGAATCGGCACGCGCAATTTGCGATGATGGCAGCTGACCAGGCGTTTAAAGATAGTAAGTTAGATCAGTCGGAGGGTTATGATCCTGAAAAATTTGGCGTCTATTTTGCCTCAGGTGAAGGAGGGGTGGATTTTATCAATTTTGCAAACTGTACAATACAATCGATTAAAGAAACTTCACCCGTTAAAGTTGACAAAGAGGCTTATGTTAAAAGTACGCGCGGCACCTTGAATCCTTACGGAGAATTGGAGCAGGAGCCAGGAATGACGCTTTATCACTTGACCCGTTTTTTTAAAGCACGTGGCCCGGCCTTTAATTGCCTGACAGCTTGCGCCGCATCAAGTCAGGCGATCGGTGAATCGCTTGAGATTATTCGCCGGGGAGACGCGGATATTATGATGACCGGCGGCGCCCATTCAATGATTCATGAATTGGGTATCACCGGATTTAATCTTTTGACTGCTCTATCGACTCGAAACGACGAACCTGAAAAGGCGTCCAGACCTTTTGATTTAAAGCGTGATGGTTTTGTAGTTGGAGAAGGAAGCGGGGTTTTGATTTTGGAGGAATTGGAGAGTGCAAAAAGACGTGGCGCCCCCATTTATGGAGAGTTGAGCGGGTATGGCTCTACAGCAGATGCCTACCGATTGACCGATTCACATCCGGAAGGCCGCGGAGCAATTAAGGCGATGCAAATGGCTCTAGAGGGTGCGGCGATGACACCGCGGGATATTGATTATATTAACGCTCACGGCACCTCAACGGCCGTTAACGATTCGGTGGAAACGCTGTCAATTAAAAGTGTGTTTGAAGACGAAAACAAGAACGTGCCGGTGAGCTCAATAAAATCAATTATGGGGCACTTGATTGCGGCCGCGGGTGCTGTGGAATTGATCTGTTGCTTGTTTGCTATTAGAGACTCTATTGTTCCTCCAACAATTAATTATGAAGAGCCGGATCCTAACTGTGATTTAGACTATGTTCCGAATGAAGCTCGGAACGTATCGGTCAAAGCCGCTCTTTCAAACTCATTTGGTTTTGGTGGGCAAAATATCGCATTAGTCGTAAAAAAATTTGATAAGTAGGAGACTCTTTTGATCAGTAAAAATCAAAAGTTCAACCTTTCTTTTTTGATTCGAAAAACAATCGAGCTTCGCGGCCGCTTTTATTTAAGATATAAATTCAAAAATTTAGAGAACATCGCAGCAATCCAGCGCCGCGTTCTTTTTGAAAAAATTAAAAGAAATCATTTTTCTGATTTTGGCCGGGATTATCATTTTGAAAAAATCCAATCAATTCCTGATTTTCAAAAAGCAATTCCGCTGAGCGAGTACGATACTTTCGCCCCGTACATCGAGCGGGTAAAACGCGGCGATATCAAAGCGCTCTTTGGTCCCGGCGAAAAACTTCTGATGTTTGCCCTGACAAGCGGAACAACCGGCAGGGCTAAATATATTCCCGTTACTGGCTCTTTTCTCAAAGAATATAAGGAGGGGTCTAAAATTTGGACATCCTTTCTTGCAGCCGAATTTTCAAAGAACCCGGTGTCCGGAAAAGGGCTTCCTATTTATTCACCAATAGAAGAAGAAAAAACAAGTTTTGGTTTTTCGTGTGGCGCGATATCAGGGCTTATTGCTAAGAGTCAAGGTCGCTTAGTGAGACGTCTTTACGCGGCGCCTTTTGAGGTAAGTCTATATCAAAATCCAGCCGATCGACTCTACGCGTATTTAAGGGCAGCCGCAGAACACCGAGTGAGCATCATGGTGACTGCCAATCCGAGCACTTTAATTCAATTCGCTAAGACTTTAGAGGCGAAGAGCCACGAATTGATAGAAGATCTTAAGCAAGGGACTTTTAAAGGCAGGCTGGCCTCTTTTTCTTTGAAACAGTTGCCCAAAAAAGCGGAAAAATTGAATAAGATTTTAACCGCGAAGGGCAAGCTTGAGGTGAGAGATGTGTGGCCCGAGCTCCAGATTTTGGCATGCTGGAAAGGCGGAACGTTATTTCACTATGTTGATAAATTGCCGGCATTTTTTGGGAATGTGGCGGTGAAGGATATTGGGCTCCTCGCAAGCGAGGGACGCTTTAGTTACCCCATTTTTTCTGATTCTGATGAAGGGCTTTTAAATATCTTTCATCATTTTTATGAATTTATCTCAGAAGATGCGGAAGACTTCGAAAAACCTAGGATCTATTTAGCCCACGAGTTAGAAGCGGGGAAACGGTATTTTATGGTAATCACAACTTCATCCGGTCTTTATCGCTATAAGCTCCATGATCTTATTGAGGTCACACGCTTTTACCGGAAAGTGCCGGTAATTCGATTTTTAAACAAGGGGCGTCACATCGCTTCGCTTACAGGTGAGAAACTGACAGAATATCAAGTGACGACTTGTATGCATAAAATTGCAGCTGCGCACGAGGTTCACATACCTTTTTATCGATTTTTTCCTTTGTATGACCCGTCGCCGCATTATGCATTATGCGTTGAGAAGACGAGGCACCCTATCTCCGAAACTCAAAAACTTATCGAAAGCTTTGATTCTGAGCTTCAAAAAATTAATATCGAGTACGCTTCAAAAAGACTTTCGGGAAGATTGGCTCAGCCTAAATTTCATTGGGTTAAGGAAGGTGTTTTTTCGGACGAGCGCAAAAACTCTCACAGACCGGAACAGTTTAAACCAGTTTATCTTGACCCGGATCCCGAAGGGTACCATAAATTTAAAGAAGCAGTTATTTTGTAAAATAATATTTTGATAATCTTTGATAATGTGATAAAAAATTAGCCGAAATGAAGATAAAGAGCTTAAGAGCATTCCCAATTCAGCTTCCTTTTAGATTTTCTTTCACCCACGCCCATCTTAAGAGGAAAGTAACTCATAGTATTATTGTGGAGACAACTCTGGATTCTGGGGTTAAAGGTTATGGGGAATCTCTTCCGCGAGACTACGTAACAGGCGAGACAACTCAGAAAGTGCTCTCATCCTACGAAAATTTAAATTTAGATGACCTCTCGGGGGATTTTGGAAGTTACGAAGGGGTGGTGGATGCCATAAAAGGCCACAGTTTTTTTAATCAGGATTCAAAAAATAGCAATGCAGCCAAATGCGCAATTGAATTATCGTTATTAGATGCCTTCTCAAAAGAGTTTAAGGCGCCATTTCTTTCATTTTATTCTGAGGAGGCACCAAGTAGTCAGGAAGAAAAATGTATTAGCGGTATTATCAGCATGGGTCGAATTGAAAAAGTGATGGCATATCTGTCATGGGTGAAGGCTACTGGATTTAAGCAAGTAAAAGTTAAAATTTCCGGAAACGTGAAGCAGGATCTAAAGCGTCTTGCCTTAATCCGTAAACTTTTGGGAACGAATGTCAATATACGCGTTGACGCGAATATGGCTTTCAGTTTTGAAGACGCCTTATCCTTCCTACGCGATGCCCATCGCTATCAAGTGAATGCTATTGAGGATCCATTGCGCCTCGATGATTTAAACCGCTTACCTGAATTAAAGGCCTTGACCAATGCGGAAATTATCTTGGATGAGCCGGTATGCACTTTGACGGACGTTCGGAAATTTCTTGAAAAATCTTATTTTGACACAATTAATATAAGAATATCAAAATGCGGCGGTATTATTAAATCACTCGAAATCGCAGATTTCCTTTGGGATCAAGGCAAGGGGGTGCAATTAGGCTGTCAGGTTGGCGAGACATCAGTACTTTCAGCCGCAGGCTGGCATTTAATGAAATATTTTGGCTGCCTCCGGTACTATGAAGGCGGCTATGAAAGCTGTCTTCTAAGCGCTAATATTACGAAAGAAAAATTTTCTATTAAAAAAGGCGGAAGATTAGCGATAAATTTGAGCCCTTATGGACTCGGAGTAAATGTACGTGAAGATAAAATTTTATCTTTAATGACTCAAAACACTTAATTTTTTCATCATTTGCTTAAAATGTCTTTATTTAGGCAGAAGCTCTCGAATCAATGATAACCGCATTTTTTACTACTACCGATAATACCGATTTATATTATCGCCACTTCTCCGCAACGAACGAAAAAGCTGTTGTTTTATTCGTTGGGGGAATTGAAAGTCATGGTGGATGGTATGAAAATAGCCTTGAGCATCTAAAAGAAGGGGGAGTTACTTCTTATTTTTTGGACCGAAGGGGAAGTGGCAGGAGTCAAGGGCGAAAAGGAGATGTTCTATCGCTTGAGCGCTTAAGGAGTGATCTGGAAGAATTTTCGGAATTTGTTAAAAAGAATCATCCTGCTAAACCTCTTGTGCTAAGCGCTATTTCGTGGGGCGCTAAGCTTGCTTTGTCGCTCTGGTTTAAGGAAAAGAAGAGGCCTTTTAATAAATTGATTTTAATAACCCCGGGCATTTCACGGCGTGTTGATTTACCCCTTTATAAAAAAATAATTTTGGTTGCATCGCTTTTATTCTGTCCCGCTCTTTACTTTAAAGTACCCATTCCCATTTCATTTTTTACTCAAGATGAGAGGTGTCTTGATTTTCTAAAGAAAGATCCTTACCGTCTTAAAAAGGTAACGGCACGGTTCTTGAAGACGAGTTTTTTGATGGATCGTAGAATGCGAAGTGCAAAGGGGATTTACAGCGAAAAAGTTTGTTTGTTTTCGGCAGGACGAGATAAAATTATTGATAATGAGAGAAACTTTCAGTTTTTAAAAGACCGTTTTTTTGATATAAAAGCGGTTGAATATCCTTCAGGGTGGCACACATTGGAATTTGAAAAAAATTTGCCATACAAAGAGGATTTGTTGAACGCAATTTTGAAATGAGTCATTTTAAAAAAAGATATAGGGTTAAAATACTATGATGTCGTGGGTCTTGATTAGTTCAATTGGGTTGTTTGTGCTGGTTATTATCGGTTACGTGCTTTATCTGGGCTTCTTGGTATCTAAAGTTTCTTTAACCGTTCCTTTTCCCGAGAAGCGGCACGAACCCTCCGGCAATCAAGAGGAAGAAGTCCGGTTTGCGACCGCAGGAAGAAATATTCTAGAAGGCAGGTGGGTTGAGTCCAAAGAAAAATCTGATAAAACCATTCTTTTTTGCCATGAGCTCGGAGCAGATCTTCATTCATGGCACAAGTATGCCGAGTATTTATTAGATCAAGGATTTAACATCTTCACTTTTAATTTTAGACATTTACCGGCTAAGCATGACGGAATTTATCAGCTGACAGCAGGGCAGTGGGCTACAGTACGCGACGTCGAAGATGTATCAGCTGCTGTTAATTACCTGAAAAAAAGCCGGCCTGGAAAAAATAAAAAAATAGGAGTTTTTGGGGTTTCTAAAGGTGCTAATGCGGCCCTTGTCGCGACGGTTCGCAATAAAGATATTAAAGCTGTTATGACAGACGGTGCTTTTTCAACGGTTGAGACTCTTGTGGACTTTATTAAAAAATGGGCGCCCATTTTTGTGCCTTTTAAGAAAGTTTGTGAAATTGCGCCCCGTTGGATATATCAGCTGATCGCGAGAATTGGTCTTGGGGTTGCGAGTTTAAAGCTGCGCTGCCGATTTGTCTCAATTGAACATTCGCTGATTGTAGCTAAGGTTCCTATTATGTTTATCTACGGGGAAGATGATTCTTATATCACCGCCAAGCATATGAATTATTTGTTCAACTTAACAAACTCTATTGAGGAGCTTTGGATCGTTCCGGGAGCTAAGCACAATGACCAAAAGTGCTTATACATTGCTCCAGGCGCCGA
>CAZLUT010000064.1:8797-10519 GCA_964562805.1 uncultured bacterium
AGCACAATGATGCCGTTGTAACAAAACCGGATGACTACATCGAGAAAGTAACAAAGTTTTTTAAGGAGTCATTGGCATGAACGGGGAAATGAGCGTTCTGACAGAGCCGTTTGAAACACTCTCGCTTGCGCGCAAGATTTCGAAAGACTTGTTTATCAATTTTTTTGTGAACACCTTAGTGCCTAAAAAAACTTTGAAGCGCTTTTTAGAACAATCAAAAAGCCCTTTGGTTCAGGAGTCGCTCAAAAAGCCCGGCAGTTGGCTTTGCATGAAAATAAGTTATGAAAATAAACCGCCTATTGATTTTATTGATCGGATGGTTAATCAGTTTGGTACTTTTCCTATGGGTTTAAGGAATCGGAAACGTCTTGTGGTTCGAACTCTGGTGAATTTGATACAGCACTATGTTGACAAGGGAGACGCTAGTATAAATGTAGTGGCAGTTGGTGCCGGTACAGGCGCTAATACGATCGAGGCTTTGGCCAACCATCCTAATCGTAACGTAATCGCTCATTTATTTGATATAGCCGATGAAGCCTTTAGTGAAGGTGAATTTCTAAAAAAGAAACACGAGGTGCACGAGCGGGTTCATTTTATAAAAGCAGATATGCGCACAATGCCGAATTACATTCATTCATCTCCGCAAATCTTGGAATTGGTGGGAATTTTAGAATATTTTACCGATGAAGAAGTTTTAAAATTCTTAAGAGATGCCGCTTGTTTTCTTAACAGAGAAAGCTCGATTGTGGTTAATAGCATTGAAGATTCATGCGGCATGAAAGGTTTTCTGAAACGAGCGTTTAATTTTGAACTAATCTACCGTTCCCCTGAAAAAATGATGGAGCTTTTAAGAGAGGCTGGGTACGAAGATTTTGACATCGAGAGAGAGCCTCTGAAGATCTATAGTATCATCACTGCCCACAAGAAAGCATAAAGGGTTTCATGAGACTTAAATCTGTCATAAAGATTATGGGATGCCTTTGCCTGACTTACTTCAGCTTTTTTTCTTTTTCAGCCTACGCCTCTACGCCCGACCCTAAGGAACTTATTTTCGAGATGAAAGAAGGTTATAAAAATTTAAAAGATTACCGCGCAACTTTCATTAAGCAGGAAAAAATAGGAAATAAGCTTCGAGAGGAAGAGTCGATCTTTTTTATTTTTAAGCGCCCTTTTAAGGTTAGGATGAAATGGTTAACCGGGGGCAACAAGGGCCGCGAAGCGCTTTATGTTGAAGGAGAGAATAATAATAAACTGATTGTAAAGATGACCGGGTTAATAGGTGCTTTTTTAAAACTTGTAACTTTGGATCCTGAAGGTGCTTTTGCCAAAGGTAAGAGCGGAAGATCGATTAAGCAGGCTGGGATTGGGAATATGGCCGCATCGTTGATCACATTTACCAGAAATGCCCTAAACTTGGGGCACGCGACTTTAAAATTATTGGAAGAAGAAAAGGTTGATGGGCGAGAGGTTTACGTTGTCGAGAGAATACTTCCTGCTGATAAGTATGACACTCCAAAGACCTATATTTATATCGATAAAGAGCTTAAAGTACCGCTTCAGGTGGAGAGATATGGCAAGGAAGGTGAATTGATCGAGCGATACGCCTATCACGATCTCAAGATTAATCAGGATATTTCGGATACTGAATTTAAATTCAGGAAGAAATTTGGTAGAAAAAAAGCGGAAAAAAAGCGGATTATCCAAAAAGCACGCAAGGTTATT
>CAZLUT010000065.1:0-10104 GCA_964562805.1 uncultured bacterium
CCAAAGAAAATCAGGTCAGGATTCTCGGCTTTGATAGCGGTAAGAAGCGGCGAGAAATCCTTGTCCCCTTGAGTCAATCCTTCATGACCCAAAATAGTAAGCCCAAGACGCCTCGCCTCCTTTTCAAATTCATCGGCCAGGCCCTTGCCGTAAGTTGTTTTGTCATCAATAATAAAAATCCGTTCTTTCCCCTGTTTTTTCGCGAAGCGTGCTGCGGCCGGTCCCTGAACTTTATCGCTAGCGCAAGTTCTAAAAAAAGTATCAAACCCTTGTTCGGATAAATCAGGATGAGTAGAGGCCGGTGTAATTTGAGGTACTCGCGCTTCGTAATAAACAGCGGATGCCGGTTTGGTGGCCGAAGAATTGAGATGGCCTACCACTCCTACGATTGAAGGGTTAGCCGCAAAACGGCTTGCCACATTAACCGCTTGAGCGGGGTTGTGCTGATCATCTAAGGTAATGGCTTGAAGAGTAAAGCCCGGGGCCACCTCGCCTTTTTTATTAGCTTCGCTGACTGCAAGCTTAACTCCGTTACAAAGATCAATGCCAATTTTAGCTTGGTCTCCCGTCAAGGGAGCTGAACAGCCAATTTGAATAACGTTTTCAGCAGGGCCGCAGCCGGAGAAAAGCACGGCACTTATAAAAAATAAAAAAGAAATTAGGAAAAACGGGTATAATTTCTTTCGAATTAAAAATATATTTATCATTTGAGGTTATTATAAAACACAGCTCTTATGCGTCAAAAAAAGAATTCAAAAAGAATCAAAAGAAAAAAGAGTCCTTTTGCGAAACTTTTTCGCAAAAAATCTTTATTGGAGGCTGCCTTAACTCATCCTTCCAACAACGAAACTAAATTTCGTAAAACACAAAATTATTTTGAGCGGCTTGAGTTTTTGGGGGACGCGGTTCTCGGATTTATTATTTCTTATAAGCTCTTTGATGATTATCCTAAGGCCCGGGAAGGTAAATTAAGCTCTCTTAAAGCTCACTGGGTATCTAGGAAAGAATTAGCCAGAAGAGCTTTAAAAATCAAGCTGGATAAGTGGATTCAAACTTCAGCCCGCGAAAATAGGGAAAATATGAACCCTAAAATTTTAGCAGACAGCCTTGAAGCTTTGATTGGCGCTTTATATTTAGACCGCGGCATCAAGCAAGCCGAAAAATTTGTACGGAAGCTTTTCCCGGGAAAAAAGGTTTTAGCCGCCGATGAAGAAAAGGTAAAAAATCCTAAAGGTAAACTCCAGGAATTAGTACAGAAAAAATGGAAATCTCTTCCCTGCTACATAACTAAAAAACACAAAAAAGGATTTCACACAACTTGTAAGATTCCCTCGGGCCTTGCGGTTGGGATTGGAAAAAATAAGAAAGAATCTCAGGAGGCGGCGGCGGCAAAATTAGTGCCGAGATTGGTGAAATATCTAAAGAAAAGTGGTTGTTGTTAGTGATTAGTGGATAGAAACTAAAGAGCCTTCGGCGGGTTTACTAGCCACTAACAACTAGTCACCATCCACTATTACTTTCTTCGGCCGAAGAGAAGTTCGAAAAATCCCGCTTTTCGTTTAGGTTTTTTCTCGCTTATATCAAGTGTTTCTAAAAATTTTCTCTTATCGGGCACGCGTATCGATGCAGGGCTCTGGCGGTTCAAAAATTTAAGATAATCGAGGCGACCCGAAATTTCTTTACCGTATTTTTTATCATTGATTAATTCGATAGATTTTCTATCCATCGTAATCTGGAGCTCTGAATAATTACCTTTAATAGAAGTTAACATGCTTAACCGATTGTCGCTTGAAGCGCCTTCATGCCATTGGGCGCTTAAACGACGATTGAAAACAGAGCGCCCGTTTAAATCCAACATTCCGGAAGTTTCGAGGGCGCCCTCGCCTCTAAAGGAAAGTCTTTTAGAGTTCAAAACAACATCGTCAAAATAAACTTTATTTTCACCCATGTGAAGCCAAGCACCAAGGCTTGTAAAAGCTGTTTCTAAACTCAAGATTTCATCTCCAAAAACTTCTCCTGCGGCTTTCAAAAGAGAGGCTGTTCTGAAACTGCCGTCACGAATAAGGAGATTGCCGCGTACAATATTCCGCTTAGTTGGCTCTCTGACACTATAGAATTTAAAAGAAGCGGCGCCTTCCAAAAGAGAGTTGGCCGGTAAAAGCTGATTTAATTTAAGCTTTTTTCCAAAAATTTGAAACCGGGGAATTTTCTGATAACGTAAATCCTGCTCGGCTGAGAACCAGGCCTCACCACCCGCTCCCTTGCCCTTTAAAAAAGGAATTTTCCATTTTCCATTTTCCATAATCATATTGCCCGTGACCGGCTCAAAAAAAGCTTCGCCCGCTTTTACTGAATTGATTCGAACGTCGCCCAAAGCTTTTAATTTTTCAAGCCAAGGCGGCAAAGTGCCGGGCAATTTTTTAATCGGAAGCTCATCTTCCTCTTCTTCCGACATCTTTTCTGTGTGGCGGCTCTCCGCAGAAGGCTCGAAAGCGTCTTCATCTGCTTCAGTTTTGCTTTTTGTCTTAAATCCCAAAAAAAGCGTACTAAGATCTACTTCATCTGCTGTCACTTTCCAATCAACGCGGGGTGCTGCCCATCCTTTCCAATGAAGTTCAAAAGGAGCCTTCGCCTCCCCGAATTCCAAATAAGAATCTTCTGAGAAAATTTCGGTGTCTTCAATTTTTAAAACAGCGGTTAAGGGCGGTGTCTTAAAAGGAACGCCCTTTAAACCATAAGCAATTTGGTCCAAATTAACAATTCCTTGAATCTTGGCATTGTCAGGATCGCCCCACTTGCCTTTATAACTCAAAAGGACTTTAAGCTGTCCGTCCCAAAATATTTTTTCGTTAATCGAGGCGGTTGCCTCTAAAAATGTTGTGGGACGAAATTTGTTGGTAAGAAGTGTAAATCTCAAACTGTCAGTGGCTGGCCGAAATTCCAGCAACGTGCCTTTTAAGCGCAGTTCTTCATAACGAAAATCAAATTCTCCACTCCATTTTGCTTTATTTTCTAAATTAACATTTACCTTTAAATTAAGAGGCTTGTCTTTGGTTTTTTGAAAATACTCGTGACGAATAGAGGCTTCATCCAAAACCAGTTCGCCATGAAAAAAGAAAGAGTCGAAATTTCCCTTGGTTTGAAAACGAATTTCGCTTTTTCCTTCAGCTTCGACGCCATTTTGGAACCAATAGCTTAAGAAGGGAAAAAGTTTGCGGGCCTTTCCAAAATCATATTCACGGCAAGCAACGTGCGCGTCAAAATTTTGAAGACCCCGGTCTGTAATAAAAAAATCTCCTATCAGTTCGGCATCAATCCCTGGCGCTGTAAGTTTGCTTGAGATAATCGAAAGCTTTCCGGAAGTGGTATCCCAACCGCCTTGAGATGTCCAACTTTGTGAAGATTTGGGGAAAGAAAGAGCCGGATTTTTAGGGTCAGCATAACGGATATTTTGAAATTCTAAATCAGCTTTCCACTCGCCTTTTCGATCAAGCGATTTCTTTATAAGATGAATGTTGCCGGTCACTTCCCCGCCGATCACTTTGAGAGGCAAAAACTGAAGTCTGTGGATCAAAATAGGTTCTAAAGGAACTTGATTAAGTCTGAAATCCAAGTCGCACAGCATTTTTTCCCAGCCAAAATAACTAATGTCTTCCAAATGTAATGAGCCTGTGACCTCAAAATTGTCTTCTTCCGAAAAAAGCTTGCCGCGGGCGCGGAAAGAGCCGAGAGATTTTTTGCGGATGCCACGGGCATCAATTGAAAATCCTTTCAACTCAAAAGGTACGGGCTTATTAGAAAAGGCTCGTGTCTCACCGCTAATATCGGCATTTTTAATGGTTAGGTCCTTCAATCGAATCTGGCGCCCAAGAATCGAAAAAAGATCCAGTCTTGCTTTTAAAAAATCCGCCTTGAAAAGAAGGGGCTCTTTTGTGTTTCGGGATTCGTAAGTGATTTCTTTTATTTGAAATTGAAGACTTGGAAAAACTTGTAAAGAAAAACGGTTAAATTGAACCGTACCTTTTGTCTCTTCGGAAATAAGGTGAAGTATCTTCTCCTGAACCTTTTCGTGCCGCAAAAAGAAAGGGAGAAAGAGATATTGGAAGATGAGAACCAACGCTATAAGAATTGCTAAAATTATAGCGAAACGCTTCATCATGCTTTTGCCTTAGAAGTTTTTGGCTAGTTTACTATTGCTGAGAAAAACCGCCGCCTGCCGGATTAACACTGTATTCATCCCAAAAAGCGCCGGAACAAGCGCTTAGACTCATTCCTATAAACAAAATCCAAATAAGCCAAAAAAACTTGGAAACAATAACCGGCTTAACGTTTTGTGAATTGGAATTTTCTGCGGGCACCCTTCTGACCATACTTCTTTCTTTCCTTAGCTCTCGGATCACGGGTTAAAAAACCATTTTTCCGTAAAGCAGGGCGCAATTTTTCATCGTACTGCAAAAGCGCTCTCGCGATTCCATGACGAACGGCTCCGGCTTGTCCGCTTGGGCCGCCGCCCTCTACATTAGCCTTAATAGAAAAACTTTTTTCGGTACCTGTTAACTCTAAGGGCTGCATCACAACCATTATTAAAACATCGCTCGAAAAATACTCGTTTATTGATCTCTGATTGATTTGAATGGAACCATCTCCTGCTTGAAGCCTAACTCGTGCTACGGCTTCTTTACGGCGTCCGGTACCACAAAACGTGTTCTCTGCCACGTTAATTCTCCTTTAATTAATTTTAGTTTCGACCAATTTTTGGGCCGACTGTCTATGGTTAGCATCAGCATAAACCCTAAGACGTTTCAGCATCTTATCACCCAAACGGGTCTTAGGAAGCATTTTACGAACAGCTTCTTCGATAATCCGTTCCGGATGCCTTTGTCTCACCTGACTAAGCGGCTCTTGGCGAAGACCGCTGGGGTAACCTGTGTAATGTGTGTAAAGCTTTGCCTTTTCTTTGCCGCCGGTAAGACGGACTGTTTTAGCATTAATAACCACTACAAAATCTCCCGTTAAAATATTGGGGGTGTATTGAGGACGATGTTTTCCCATTAAATACTTGGCGATTTGAGTAGCCAAGCGTCCCAAAATTTTTCCATCGGCATCAATTAGCCGGTGAACTGGTTTAATTTCGTCTGGTTTAGCTCGATAAGTTTTCATAATAATTTTTTACTCCTACGCTTTCAATAAATGATACAAAGAGAAACTGCTCATTGTTATTGTTAAAAATATCAAAATTAACGCCGGAAGCAAACTAGCCGCTAATGCCCTTGGTTTTGAACATCGATAAACTTTCTGAAATCCAAAAAATAATAATAAAAGCCGATAAATTTCTGCTATCAAAAAACCAACCCCTGGTATTAAGCGAAAAAGAACAGCCCCTTCACTATAAGCATACATACGAAAAAGGGTCCTAAATTTCGATCGGATTCCTAATAAAAGAGCGCACCAAAAATAAACTAGGGAGCTTGCCATAAGACCAAGGATCAGGAAGAAAATACCTGAAAATATTGTAAAAATCTTAAAGTCAGCCGCTAAAACACCCCAATGTCCCATGCCTCCAAAAAGAAATCCGGAAAAAATACCGCCCCAGATTAAACTGGAAATAATGGCTGTAAAAATTTCTATCGTAAGAGCATAAGTCAGCGGTCTTATATAAGAACCGTTCCGACGCAAATTCTCAAAGAACACTTTCGGTGCCGTAAGCGAGCGCTTAACCGTTAACCAAAGATTTTCTAGAAAAAAACCTTTCGCGCGCTCTTCCCATTCAATGGGAGATTTGAACTCCAAATCTTCCGTTGATAAGGGTACGGATTCGAGCATTTTTCTCCTTTAGAAAAAAGTCGGGAATTGTAACAAAGGCCCCCTACCGTGTCACTATATATTTAGTGATGGCCGCAGGCCTTACCGGCGTTGCCCAAAAAGGCGTAAAAGGAACAAAAAGAGGTTGATAAAGTCCAGATAGAGCTTTAAGGCCCCTAAAATAGAGATTTTGGCCATGGATTCTGAATCCTGGAAGCCTTTGGCATTCATTATCTTAAGCTGCTGCATATCATAAGCCGTTAAACCAATAAAAATAGCAACCCCCAAATAAGAAATAATGTACTCGAACATGGTGCTTCTCAAGAAGATATTAACAATCGAGGCGATAATAATCCCAATAAGCCCCATGAAACAGAGGCTTCCAATAGAGCTTAAATCAGCTTTGGTGGTCCATCCATATAAGGCCGTTGCCCCAAAAACCCCGGCTGTAATAAAAAATGTGGCGGCAATAGATGAGCTGGTATAGGCCAAAAAGAGGGTTGAAAAAATGACACCATTTAAACCGGCATAAACAGTAAAAAGGATGCCTGCGGTTTGAGCCGAAAATTTTTGAATTGAGCGGCTAATTTGCCAAACCAAAATTAATTGAACAATAATAATGCCAAAAAATAAAATAGGATTTTTAGCCAAGGCCATGACGGCATTTGGATTGGAAAGCATAAAAAATGAAACCAGCCCCGTAACGGCTAACCCCCCTCCCATCCAGGTAAAAACTTCGCGAATAAAGCTCTTTTCTCTGGCAATGGCGCCCGCCGGCATTTCATACGTCTGTGGTTTCATCCCAATTCTCCTTAGTAATTAATGATTTAATTAAGTTAATCTTTTTCGATCAATTCCGGATCTCTGGCTTCAGTATCTTCAATAATTTCCGGTTCCGCCTCATCAGTCGACTCTGTCTCAATTTTTAGACCTTCTAATTTATTTAAAGGTTTTTCCAGTTGATTGCGCCTTGTAGTCCAAAGCTTTCCAAACTGTTCTTGAGTATCATCAATTTTCTTTCCCAGCTTCCCGAGGGCCGCTAAAAAAGCCTGCCATTGCTTTTTAAAAATCGTTAAGTTTTGAAGAATCTCCCGGTTACTCTTATTTAGATTAAAATTATCAATGGCCTGACGAATAATTGCCAAGACCGCATAAAGAGTCATGGGGCTTGCCAAAACAACCCTGCTTTGCAAGGCATTGTCCAATAAATCCGGCCCTTCCGACTGGACAAAAGAGTAAACCTGTTCATTGGGAATAAAAACCAAACAATAATCAACGGTTTCAGAATTAATATAATCTCTAGTGGTCACTTCTTTGATGCGGTTTGAAATATCTTTTAAAAACTGCTGCTTATAGCTTGTCTTGTCCGTTTCAGATTCAGAATCCAAATATCTTAAGTAATTATCGAAAGGAAATTTAACATCCATGTTAAGTTTTAAGTTTTGCGGTAAAAAGAAAGTAAAATCGGGCCGGCTCAGGGAGTTTTCAGGAGATGCTTGGGCGCTTTGCTTGATGTAATTAATGCCCTCGTGAAAGCCGACAAGCCTCAAAACATCTTCTGCCATTCGTTCGCCCCATTCGCCGCGTTTTTTAGTATTGGCTAGGATGCTGTGAAGCCGGTCTGTAGTTTGACGAAGGTGTTCTGTTGATTCTTTTGAAATTTCCAGGTGTTCCTTAATTAAATTTAAATGACTGGATTGATTTTTATCCGCTGATTGAATTGCCCGCTCAACTTCTTTGATTTTGCTCTCAACATTTTCTAAGGTTTTATCAATTAAAAGCTTTTTGTTTTCAAGCTCATTTGAGGCCAATGAGACTTTTTGCCCCAAAGTTTCGTGGGCCAATTTCAAGAGCTGGTCTGTGTTTTTTTGGAGAACATCAAAGGAAAGGGCCGAAAAGCTGTCCTTAAATTCTTCTTTAAGCTGGGTTTTATCGCGCCTTCTGGCCCAAAACAAGATTCCCATTAACAGGATGCCAATGAGCAAGCCAGAGATAAAAGTAACTATTGGAATAATATTTTCTGTCATTTAGTGGATAAACCGCCTTATTCTGTAGAGTGGGACTATTATAGCGGAAACGATATGCTAATCCCACACTAAAGTGTGGGCTACGATAGCCCGCACTCGCCGCTTTTTGTAGGGCGGGTTTAAGCTTGTCCTTCTATTCACCGCCTCTTATCCTCGACAATTTAGGGGTCAATTGGTATTATTACCCCCAATTTAACCCTATTAATAAGGAAGTATATGACAGAACCAAAACATTCTAGAATTATAGAAGAAGATATCGCGAATTTGGCCAAGTCCTTAAAAGGACATAAACATCACTTTGAGGGAAAAACATTTCTCGTAACGGGGGCCGGCGGTTTTCTGGGCAAATACATCACTCTCCTTCTCAAATACATGAACGATCACGTTCTTCATGGCAAGAAAGTTTCTGCTCTCTTGCTTGATAACTACATCACCGGTTATGAGCAAAAAATCATTGCAGAAGATGATCATCTTACTTTTCTTAACCATAATGTAATTAAGCCCTTTAAAACAGATGATAAAATTGACTACATTTTGCATATGGCAGGCATTGCTTCTCCTGTTTATTACACCAAATATCCTATTGAAACCATGGATGTGGGAACAATCGGTACCCGCAACATGCTGGAACTGGCCCGTCAAAAAAACGTGAAAAGCTTTCTTTTCGCAAGTTCTAGCGAAGTTTATGGTGACCCGGATCCCAAACACGTTCCTACTAAAGAAAACTATCATGGAAATGTTTCAATTGTTGGCCCGCGGGCTTGCTACGATGAGTCCAAGCGCTATGGGGAAACAATGTGCGTTAACTTTTGGAATATTTATCAGGTGCCTGTCAAAATGATTCGCCCCTTTAATGTCTATGGGCCAGGAATTCGTCCTGATGATTTTAGAGTGCTTCCTAATTTTATTGAGCACGCTCTTCGCAAGGAACCTCTTCCTGTTCATGGGGACGGAAGAAGCACGCGTTCTTTCTGTTATATCGTGGATGCGATTGAAGCGATGCTGAAAGTGTTTTTCTCTGATGCGCATGGTGAACCATTCAACATCGGTAATCCAACGCCGGAGATTTCAGTTGAGGGCTTGGCTAAGCTTGTTAAAGAAGTGGCACCTAATGAAGTCGAAATCGTCAACATTGAATCGCCTCACGCGGTTTATGTAAAAGACGACCCTAAGCGGCGTTGTCCTGATATATCTAAGCTGCAAAGTGTGGTTGATTACAAACCAAAATATGATCTTAAAACAGGTTTAAAACGAACGATGGATTGGTTCGTTGAATCTTATCAGTAAAGTGAGGTAATAATAAAATGTTAGAAACCATCCAACATCTCGATCCAGCTTTTGTCGATGAACGAGGCGGGATTATAAATGTTTTTGAAGGATCAGTAGGGCATGTGGCTCTTATTACTTCAAAAAAGGGATCTGTCCGGGCCAATCACTATCACAAGGAAGATGTTCAATACATGTATTTGATCAGCGGTTCGTATGAAACTTACGCATGCGACGTTAACGACCCCGAAAAGCGCCAAGTTCTCAAAGTAAAGCCCGGCGACCTTGTCAAGTCGCCTCCTTATGTGGCTCACGCTCAAAAGTTCACTGAAGATTCCGTATTTATTGCCTTAAGCACCCGCCAACGCGAAGAGGGCAAATATGAAAACGACACAATCGCTTACGAAGTAATTAAAGGCTATCTCAATCCCGAATTAAAAAAAGGATAACCCTTTTGAAACGTACTGTCGTGCTGACCGGCGCAAGCACCGGTCTTGGGCTTTCCCTTGCGAGGCTCTTTATAGAAGCGGGCGATACTGTTTACGGCACAAGTAGAACCCAAAAAAATTGGAAAAAAGCAAAACATTCCTTGCCTTCAAAAAATTTTCATCTTGCTCAAATCGATGGAACTTCAGAAGCAAAAGTAAAACGCTTTCTCAGCCAAACCAAAAAGAAAGCAAAGCGCATTGATATATTAATCAATAACTCAGGTTATGCAGCTCAACCCGCGCGCTTAGAAAAACACTCGCTTAAAGAATTTGAGAAAAATATCTCACAAAATCTCTTATCCTCTTTCGTGTTAAGCAAATTTATCATTCCCATTTTTCGCAAACAAAAAAAGGGTATCCTTATTAATATTTCTTCGATGGCAGGAGTAAGAGCTGTTCCTCGCCTCTCTCTCTATTCTGCAAGTAAATTTGGTGTCATGGCTCTCACTCAAGCGATTGCAAAAGAAAATTTAGATATTCCTTTAAAATGCATTACGGTAAGCCCTGGAGGAATGAATCCC
>CAZLUT010000066.1:0-9926 GCA_964562805.1 uncultured bacterium
GAAAGAAACAAGAGCCCTTAACATCGAAAAGGGAGAGATTAATTATTCTTTTGAAGCGAAGAAAAAAGATGCCCCCTTGCTTATTTTGATCGAGGACGCTCACGCGAGCTTAGACGCGCAAGAGAGCATTCGAGCCATTCTTCGAGGGGTTAAAGCTAAATATCCTCAATCTAAAATTTTTGTTGAAGGCACCGAAGGAGCTGTTAGGTGGGAGGTTTTTTGGCGTTTTCCAGCGGAGGAATCAAGAAAGATCGTATCGCAATATTTCCTTCGGAAAGGAAGGATGAGTGGTGCCGAGGTTTACGCAGCCTCAGAAACTGATGGCGAAATTCTCTACGGGATTGAAGATAAAAAGGCCTATCAGGCAAACGTTGAAGCTTATCTAAAAGGGCAAAAAGTTAAGGCGGAAGGCGAGACGGGCCTCAAGCAACTTCAAAAGGGCCTTAATCGATTGAAGGGGCGCTACTACACAAACGAGCTCCGCAGCTGGGAGCGCGAAAATTTAATATTTGAAAACTCCCCTTCGGCTGGGCTTATTCGATATTTAAAATTTTTAAGCAACTGGGCTGAAAAAGAAAAGGTGCCGCTTGAAAATTACCCGCATATCCAGGAAGTCCTCCGACTTGAGACAAGTGAAGCCAAGGCAGCCTTAGGAAAGCTTGAAAGCCAAAGTCAAAATTTTGCTTTAGCGCTTTTTGATGAAAAAGATAAGCTGGAAAAAAAGCTTTTCAAAATTACTCCCGGTTCAAAAGTTACCAAAAGCATCCTTATCTCGCAAATAAAACTTAATTTACTCAGACAACTTTTTTGTTGGAGCTGACACAGATTGAATGGAAAAGTTTAAGAAATAAAAATTTAAAAGAAGAACTGGAGGCTGTTAGGAAAACACTGCAGCCTTTTGTCGGAAAATTAAAATTAAATTTAAATCATGCGCATAATTTTTTAAAAGCAATCAAAATTTCAAAAACTTTTTATGAAAAAGCGGAAGAAAGAGAGCGCTATCTTTTTGAAAATTTCGAAAATGGAATGAAAAAACTCGGGACAAACACCGGCATTGTTATAGCGGGCGGATTTCATTCGGAAGCTTTTAGAGAACACTTTAAGCGTAAAAATTACTCTTTGCTTCAAATAAGCCCCCACATCACAGACCCTAAAAAGCAGATTCCTTATTGGGAAATTTTTGAGGGCAAACGAACGCCGCTTGAAGCCTTGTTTTCGGGCCAAGATGTGCTTAAGACCGTAAAGGCGAGAAGCGCTTTTCTTTTGGCAAAACCGACTGCTTCGCGCGACCCTGCTTTTCTCCAGGCCGCCGCAGCCCTTCTTTTGGCCGTTACACAAAAGATTCAGACGGCTTATCAAGCTTACGCTCGGAATCTGGGAACAGCCTGGGGCTGGCTAGAGGAAAATATTTTTGTTGTCGATAGCAAAACGTTTATTGAGCAAGAGTCTGGGGAGGTGATAGCTCTTGAGCCGCAGGTAATTTCAGGACGGCTTGAAAGAGTTGTTTTAAAAGAAGCCCCCCTCCGTAAAGACGTTAAGAGGAGAGAAGTCGGGAAAACTACTGTGGGGGTTACGCCTGTTGCGGCCAAAAGTTTAGGAGAGGAAAAGCCGCTTTTGAGGAAGGTGGCCATCCGGTCTATTTTAATCGGCTTGGGCGTTTCGGTGTTTGCTTTTTTGGCCGAGCTTTTGATGACTTCTCTTACAGCGGCTCTCTATATCAACTTCTCCAGTTTTTTTAAAGAGCACCTTTTATTTTTTGCTACAAGCGGAATTTTTGCCGCGGTCATCAGTTATTTTTCTTTTTATAAAATGATAACCGTTAATCAGAGGTTGGAGCAAATATCTAAAAAACTTACACGAGATGAACAGGTGGCAAAAGATTTAGCGCAGCTTCAAAGCGCTGTTAAGAAACAGGAAACGCTTCAGGATGTGTTTGAATTAATTACCCGCGAAGGAGCCCGGCTTTGCGGATTTGACTTGTCCGGCATTAATTTATGGGAACCCGAGGGCGAAGAGACGGTTGCCAGAATTGATTATCAATATTATGGCGAAGGCGCAAAGGTGCCGGAACGAGATCAAAAAGCAAAACCCCCCATCCGTATTACAGACAACACTTTTACCGCTCTGACACTCAAAGAAAAAAAGATGCTGATGCGCGACTATAGAAAGCAGCCCGAACTTCTTTCCTCTGGGGCACGGGACGCAGGCATTACCTTTTCGATTTCACTTCCTATCTATGCGGGAGATGAAATTTTGGGGAATATTATTTTTTCATCCGCGGACCCTAGCTTCCCAACAGGGAGCGAGCTTTTGGAAGACAAAACCATTTTAAATGCGCTTAATCAGCTTACGGTATTTTTGAGCAGCGAAATACAGGACAAAAAACTTCTTTATGACTTTAAAGCTGTCTTTGATTCGTTTGATGATTTCCTTTTTTCTGTCAACAGGGAAGGTACTATTTTAGATTTTAAGGCAGGAAATCCTGATCAGTTGATTTTTGCTCAGCCTTATTACGCGGGATCTAATCTCTTTAGAGATTTTCTAAATCAAGAGGAACACGCTTTTATTCAAGAAAAAGTTTTGGAAGCTCTGGATGAGGCCCAGCCGAAAACAGCCGAGTTCTCATACGGCCCCGCGCATTATCAAGCAAGAGTTATTCCTTTGAGCAAAAACCAGGCCACAATCGCTCTTCATGATATTAGTAATCTCAAGGAAAAAGAAAAGCTTTTGGTAGAAGCGGAAAAAGCAAAGCAATTTAAATCGATTGTCGGTGGCCTAATGCATGAAATAAACAACACTAACAGCGTTATTATGATGACAAGCGACATGTTGAAGATGCGCCTGAACCAAGCTTTGAAAAAAGAAGGGCGGTTTAGCTTTGATGTGCTTACTGGGCTTAAAGATGCAAACATTATGATGGGAGCCAGCGTTGCCATTGCCACTCTTCTTACGAACATGCAGTCTGTGGCACGGATAAACCTGGGGCCGCCCGAAAAATGGAAAGTAACGCTAGTTGCCGGCCTTATCCTTGAGGCGCTCAAAAAAACAAGACCAGGGGAGAAGGGAGGAGAAGAATTTTCATATCAAGAAAAAATCAGAGATCAAGCAATCGACCTTAAACTTATTGCCTCGCCAGCATTTCAGGCCGAAGTAATGCCGGACATGCTGGAAAATGCTATCGGAAATTTAATAGCTAATGCTATAAGTGCTATCGAATTAAAAATGAAAATAGCCGAGGAAAAAGGTGCTGAACCAGGTCCCATCGAAAATATTCTCAAAATCGAAATGGGCGTCTTGCCAAAGAGCCCAGATCAATTTTTTATTAGAGTCGAGGACACGGGCAGCGGGATTCCAAACGAAGACCGGGATAAAATTTGGACAACATGGACAGACAAAAGATTTCACAAGGCAGTGCATGGTTTTGGTTTTGGACTTCCGGTTGCAAAAAACATTATTGAAGACCACGGCGGTGAGCTCGTCTTGGAAAGAAGCCGAGAAGGCGAAGGGTCTTCTTTTTTGATCACATTGCCTATTAAAGCCGAAGGAGCCAGTTTGGGCGAAGCGGCTGACCCTTTGAATTTTAAAGAAGGACAAATCGAAAAAAGTCTACTCCAGCTTTTTGAAGTCGGGAGCGATCCGACCACCAAAGAAAAATTTTATCAGGCATTTAACCCCGAGAGCGTTCAAGATTATTTTGAAGAGCTTGCGGCTTTTTTCCCGTGGCTTAGGAAAGATTTTAATGAAAATGGAGCCGCGATACTTCAGCAGCAGCTCGAAGAAGAGGAAATCAAAAAAGGTCCCGACAAAACAACTAATGCGCTAAGAAGGTTTACGCACGAAGTTAATGGTGCCGCTATGCTTTTTAGTTATATCGATCTCCTGCCATGGCCTGAGACCGCCAGCCCAAGACTTAAAGAAGCAGTAACTAATATTTATAAAATTTCAGGCGCAAAAGGCGAAGGGCTCTCAATTTATAGTTATGTCAATAACATTCTTCGTGAGTTGGCGCGGGCAATAACACCCGCCACCTTAACGCCTAATAATTTGTGGCAGCTTTATTTGGGGGTTAGAGGAATTGAGGAACGGTGGAATGTTGTTGGAAGCTTGCTGGAAAGATTGATTCATGACCCTGAATTTCAAGAGATAAGAAAGACAAGCCCTGAGTTTGATGAGATTATTGAAAGCATCTATATCGAAGGCTACTCTAAAATAAAAGAGCTGTTCAAAAAATATTTTTATGAATCAGACTTTAGAGCGAACAGAGCTTTAGGTGAGAGGCCGGCAGAAGTTTTCAGAGAAGCGCTTGGGGCGAGCGAAGAGCCCTCGGCCCCGGAAACAAAAGAAAAACCTCGGAAAGAAATCAAAACCATATTAATACTAGAAGATGACAAGGTTCTAAGGGAAGTCCTGTCTCGGCACTTCAGAAAGATTGTTCCAGGCGTTTTGATTCGAGGGGCAGGGAACGAAAAAGAAGTTTTAGAAGCAATTGAAGACCCTAAATTTTCACCCATAGACCTTGCTGTTTTAGACCTAAATTTTCCTGAAACAGCCGAAGAAGAAACTTCACAAGGAAGCCCCGGTAAAATTATAGAAGCGCTTCGCAGCCAGCCACGAGGCAAGCAAAGCGCTATCGTTATTGCCTCCGGTCAAGCCGAAGCGCCAAAGGAGCTTGGGCCTTTTGTTGATAAAATCATTATGAAGCCGTATGGCCAAGAGGAAATTATTAATTTGGTGGCTGAGATAAAGGGTAAAAGTTTGGGCGAAGACTTAACCGTTATAGAAAGAGAAAAGAGAATTCTAAACAAGAACATCAAAGATTTAATTGTTGTTGCCGGAATTACAGCCGGAATGTCAGCGGGCGCTTATTTGTTTCACCCGCTAAAAACGCTTACGGCATTTGCAAGCAATATTCAATACGAGGCTTATTACGAAGCCCTCTTTTTTGCTCCGGCAGCACTTGTAGCCGGTGCCGCGTGGTATGCGTGGCGAAGAGCGACCGAAACGGTGCGTACGCAAAAACAATATATTGATCAAATTAAACGGACAGCCGAAGAGGAAAAACAAAAACTGCTTTATGATCTCAACGAACGCATGAAAGCACTCGCCGAGCTCTATCGGATAAATCAAATCATTGGAAAATTTGAGACAGCAGAAGAAACCTTACAAGAAGCCGTAAGAACACTTCCTTCCGCTTGGCAATATCCGGGGATTACAGCCGGGAGGATTGTTCTTGATGAAAAAGAATACACAACAGCAAATTTTAAGAAGACCAAATGGGTGCAAGCCGCCCCTATTATGATTGATGGTAACGAAAAAGGCGCTGTCGAGGTTTACTATTTAGAGGAAAGACCCGAAAGAAACGAAGGACCTTTTACACTAGGCGAGAGAAAGCTAATTAATGCGATTGCCGAGGAGTTAGGGCTCGTTATTGCGCGTAAACAGCAGGTAATAGCCATCTCTCACTTAGCCGCCATTGTTCAAGGCTCTAATGTTATTGCTTCAATTAAAAGCTTGGACAGAGAACCGCGCATTCTAATGGTTAACAAAGCCTTTGAAAAAGCCGCGGGTGTTTCAACCGAAGAAGCCGTAGGAAAAACTGATCAAGAGCTTTTCGGCGGGCGGGGCAACGAAGAAGCCGTAGGAAAATATGTCGCGGACGATATCGCAGCTCGCGAACTTAAACCAGGAGATCTGCCCGTTAAGATTCAAGAAGAGGTGATCTATCCTGACGGTGAAGTAAGGCAGGTTTCAACAAGAAAATTTCCTGTTTTTGATCCTGAGACAAAAGAACTGATAGCAACCGCAAGCATTTCAGTTGATATCACGGAGCGTAAAAAAGCAGAAAAGAAAGCAGAAGAACAAACTCGAATTATTCAAAGACAAGCCGCCAAGATTGCAGGAAGCCAGACCTTAGTAGAAAAAAGTTTAACGGTGGGGGACTTGGCGCATTACCTGCGCAGTCCGTTATCAGCTATGCATCTTTCAGTGTCTGAAATTCAAGAAAACTTTGCTGGGCTCAAAGACGAAATTGAGAGGGTAGAGGCTGATTCGCTAGTTCAAGAAACGCTCTCTGAGCTTACAGCGGCCATTCAAAAGCTAAAAGCTTTAGAAGAAAGCGATGCAACGCAAATATCTCAAGCTTTGGACGATGCAGAGGTCTTGCTCGGTGTTTTGGAGCAAGAACTTGTAACGCATGCAATAGCGGTCCCTCAAAGCCTCTTTGCTGTAAAGCTGAGTAATATCACGACACAACTTGGTTGGGTAGAAGACGCTATTAAAAATACAGAGGTCGTCATTGGCAATGCTTTACAAGAAGCGCGTACAGCTATGCAAACAGAAGCTATTGACCCAGTAGAAGTGATACACAAATTTCTTAAAAAGTATAAAGCGCATTTAAATAAAGCTAGTGTTGAGGTAGAGCTCAAAGCGCCGGATAAAATACTAAACGCACAGCTTCTTGTAAGCCCGGCGGCATTACAGGATGGTATTTTTGCCACTCTTGTTGATAATGCGATCCAGGCAATGGAAGGTGTTCCAAAAAAGAAATTGACCATTGCAGTCGGGAAAAACCCGGAAAACAACACGGTTAACTATTCTTTTCAAGATAATGGGGCTGGCATGGGCCAGGAGACTTTAGAAAGGCTCCGGAATTTGAGTCCTGATGAGCGTGGATTTACTACAAAAGGAGTAGAGGGCACGGGTCTTGGCCTTCCGCTCGTTAAAAGAACGGTCGAGCACATGAGAGGGGAGCTTACCATCGAAAGCGTTTTAGGGGGAGGCTCTGTTTTTTCTGTTGCTTTACCATTAAGCGCTATAGAGGCAGATGAAGAAAGAGAGATTGAATGGAAAAGAAACGTAGAGACACCTCCCAAGATCTTGGTTTTGGAACCCGAGGAGGCTTTATCAAAAATGGTGAGTGAAATTTTAGCGCGCGAAGGTTTTCAAGTTGTCGCTGTTGCCAATGGCAAGGAGGGGCTCGATATTATTAAAAAACAAGAAGTCGATGCCGTGATTACGGAGCAGCAAATGCCAGAAATGATCGGCACGCAATTTATAGAAGAGCTTTCAAGGACGGACCATCCCAAAATTCCAGTAGCTATTGTTGGCGGCAATATTGCGTTTGATGAGCAAGGCATTAAAGCGGCCCAGCAAACAGGCCTTGTGGTTGGAGTTTTTAGCAAACCAACCAACCCGAAAAAAGTTTTGGAAGCTATTTATGAAGCGAGACCTGAGCTTGAGCAAAAAGGAGAGGGTGAGGCCGAAACGCCGACACCAGAAATTAGCCCGGAAGGAGACCGTAAAACAAAAAGACTGCCTAATAAGCCGGTCAAAAGGATTCTAGTGATGGAAGATGACCCGGCCTTAACGCGCATATTTAGTTTAATTTTAAAAATGCACAGAAAAAACGCCCTTATCGAGATGGTTGAGTCAGAAGAGGTTGCGCTCGAGATAATTCAAGAACCAAACAAACCTCCCATTGATTTATTAGTTCTCGATCAACATTTCCCTAAAAAGAAAGAGAAAAAGGAGCCTAGAGGAGACGGCAGCCCAGTTGTTATAGCAAAAGCAGTTCGTGAGGCTGTCGAGGGAGATCAAACAGTAATCATAGTAACTAGCGGCGTGGATAGGATTATGGACGATGTTGAGCCTTTTGCGGACGGGGCAGCCAAAAAACCCATATCAAAAGATCAGTTTGCTCAAGTGTTGGACAAGGTGGAAAATTGGCCGCAGGCAGAAGGACAAAGCCTGGGCGCAATAGAACAAGCCATTCTGAGCAACATCGAAAACAACCCGGTTTTGACCGAGTATTTTCAAAGTATTTTTAATGGCAAAGATATCGGGCTCTTTCTTAACCAAATAGCAACACATAAAGAGCCCCTCGCTCTTGTGTTTTCGTGGGAAGCCTTAAAAAACGGATCGATGACCGAAGAACTTCTCAGCCTTTTTGAATTAATGCCCAAACTTAGAATTTATGTTGCCACAAACCTTTCTTTTGAAGAGATCGAAGAAGAGATCAGTGTTTTTGACCCCCAAGGATTATTAAAAGATTTTAGAGAGGGGAGCGCTAAGTCTCAATTAAATATTTTGGCAGAGAATTCTATCCAAGAAGCCAAAAAAGCCGCGGCACACTTTGTAGGGAAGGGTCCCAGAGGAGACGCTGCGTCTGCTGTTATTGTCATGGAAGACAATGTCGATGAAATTCGTTTTCTTGGCACCTCAGAACTTAACCGGCTAGCCGCAGTTAATCGAACCGAAGAAAACGAAAAAGGACAGCTGTTGGGACTGCCGACCTTGGCCGTACAAATCGCAATAGGCGTAAAAGATTTGCCGCCCAATATCGAGCGGGATGAGCGTGGAATTTATCGCGTATTTGCTTTTAGTCTTGAAGAACTCTCGGTCCAACTGGTTCAAGAAATTGCAAGCCGCATCGCAATAGCTAAAGCGGCGTAAAGCGCAGAGGGCTAACAGCTGGAGGAACAGGAATTCTCGTTTCGCTTTCCGGGAAATTTCATTAGAATACGCGCCTCATTTCAAGGAGGAGAGGTCGCATAGTGGTCTAGTGCGCTCGCTTGGAAAGCGAGTAGGCCTTTACCGGTCTCCAGGGTTGCTTGCCTAAAGGCAAGCGCCTCATAAGGAATGTTATTTTATTCTGCTCTTTGAGCAGATGCGAGGTCGAATCCCAAGAGATTCTCACCCTCGCAATATTGGGGAGAGGTCGCATAGTGGTCTAGTGCGCTCGCTTGGAAAGCGAGTAGGCCTTTACCGGTCTCCAGGGTTCGAATCCCTGCCTCTCCGCCATTAAAAAGCAATAAAAACTAAAAAACTAATTTTGTAGAATAATTTATAATGAAAAAACTTGTTATGGTAATGGGCCATCAACGCTCCGGGACAAACGCACTTTTCTTTTCTTTGGCTCAAGACAGACGCTTCGACGCATATGGTGAATGGTCCAAGAGCGAAGTGTTTTACAAATGGAAACTTAGACCCGAAGTTGAAACCAGGCGGGTTTTTCAAAAAGAAAATATAATTCTTAATCCTGTTAGTGAAACAATTCATAAAAGCATTGAAGATGTTTTTAATGAGTATAAGAATTATAATCTTTGGATCGTTTACATTTACCGGGATCCAGTAAATGTTTTTGCTTCGTTTAATGTTGCTAAGAGACGTCAAAAAGTACCGATGCTGTCACCTGCTGATTTCATGCGAAGCTGGAATAAAAGAAATCAATGCATCCTAAGCGCTTTGCAAAAACATGCTCACAAAGTGGCGATTGTTAAATATGAAGACATGATTTACGATCCAAAAGTTTTTTTTGAAACTGCCAAATTTTTAGGCGTTAGGGGAAAATATCTTTTTAGGAAGGATAGCAATAAAGGCAGAGCCGCTCTTCCAGAAGAGATTTGTAGCGAAATAGATAAAGGGACAAGCGAAACATTTAATAAGCTAGAAAAAAACCGTAGAGTTCAACCTTGCGGCAATAATATGCAGCTATTCTTAAGAAGACTTTTAACAAAAATAGGATTTTTGAAAAATAAAACAACCTTTAATCCTTTCCGCATTATTAAAGACGGTCAGGTCGCTGAAACTCCGCAGTCTATTTTAAAAAGAAGACCGTAAACAATTATTTAAGGGGACGCCTGTCTTACTGGCGGACAGATAAAATAAGAAGCTTGCGAAAGCCCTAACACATTGACTTGAAAGACCTTGTCGCGTAACTTATTACAAGTGAAGCGGTTAGGAAAACAGGGGCTAAAGGTTCCCTGCCTCTCCGCCACTCTTTTAAAAAACATTCCTTTGCAGAGGGAAAATCGCACCTTAATAAAATTGGTCTTGATAATGCATGAGGCAAAGCCGAGGTGGCCTCCTCTAGTGACCTAGCCCCCATAAACTGATCCGGTTCTTATGTTAGGATTGGGTCGAAAATG
>CAZLUT010000067.1:0-9294 GCA_964562805.1 uncultured bacterium
AATATGATCATTGATTATAAGCAAACCTCCTCAGGCACTATGACAGCTCAATCAGTAGGTGGCGTCATAAGGCCTCTTTTAGTAGCAGCCGGGAATCTCAGAATGACGTTTCACCAGCAGACCACAGTTACGTTCCAGGGAGCGATTCACGCCGGAGGGGATATCGAATTTGATCTCAGGCAGGATGATATTATCGTAATAGAGGGATCTATTATGGCCGGAGGCGATATTGATATTGACAGCAAACAGCAGACTAATATTACGATTGATTCTGTAGCAGGAAGTAATTATGTTCCTCCTTACACGGTAAAGCTTACAAGCTGGAAGGAAATATAAAAAGATGAAACCTGTTTCCGGAAAAGACAGAAGAAAAACCAGCGGCTTTGCGCTTTATGAGACCGTTATTGTAGTGGCAATAATAAGCATTATTAGCCTTGCAATCATACCTAAAATAGCATCGGTCATGCAGAACATGCGTCTTAATGCGGCAGCTCAAAGAGTCGCGACCGATATCCGTCTGGCACGGGTTCTTGCTATAAGTAATCACGGCACTTATGGGATCGAATTTAATCAGGGCGGAAACTCTTATTATTTATACAGTTGGGATGGGGTAAATAAAACCACATTGGCAGAGACGCATACAGGCCAGCCTCATATTGTCGATTTTGATGACATTCCTGAATATCAGGGAATTACGATTAGTTCTCTTAGTATGTGCAGTGGAATAAATTGTTTTACTGCCGAGATACGCATTGATCCTTTTGGCGTCCCTTCTGACGGGACAGATACAGCCTTTACCAATCCCGCGACAGTAGCTCTTCAAAGCGGTTCGTCGACCAAAACGGTACAGGTGACTCCTGAGACGGCTTTTACAGAACTTGTGTAAAATAAGTAAATAAATTTTATTTTTTGGCGTTAATTACTTAGAATAACGAAGTGAGAAAGGAAAAAATCTTTGGCTCAAAAGGAAGGTATGAAAAATCAAGAACCGCACCACGCTAAGCCATGGCACAATCTTAAGGAATACTTTGTAAATCCGGAGATACTTCGCCGAATTCCCAAAGCCTTAGCTGCAAAACACCTTCTTCTTCCGGTGGAACTTAAAGGTGAAGTTCTCCATATCTTAATGGAAAACCCCAAAGATCTTGCCGCAATTGACAATGTAAGACGCGTTATCAAGGCGCGCGCTATTATTCCTCACGGAGACGTCGGGCGCGAAGAGCTTCTTGAGGCCATCGACAGAAATTACGGCACGATTGATTCTGTTCATGATATCGTGGAAGAGATACATAAAGAGCGGATCGAATCAGGTATCGATATCACTATCGCCGAGGATAAGGAAGAGAAGGAAGATCTGCTTTCGATTGCCGAAAAGGCGCCCATCATAAAACTAGTCAATCACATGATAATGAAAGCCATTCAGGATAAGGCGAGCGATATTCACGTAGAGCCGGATGAGAAAAATCTAAGAGTAAGAGTGAGGCGAGACGGTGTTCTTCAGGAAAGCCACAGCTTTGATAAGGATATGGAGGGTGCCATCCTAGCGCGCATCAAAATAATATCAGGGATGGATATAGCTGAGAGAAGAAAACCGCAGGATGGCCGTATTAAGATAATGCTCGAGAGCAAAAAAATAGACGTCCGCGTGTCTTCTCTCCCGACTTTTTATGGTGAAAACATTGTATTAAGGTTGCTTGATAAGACCACGGTGAGCCGAGATCTGGAAGGGCTTGGAATGGGAGATTACACGCTTGATGAATTTAGGCGTCTTATACATTTTCCCCATGGTATATTGCTTGTAACAGGGCCAACCGGAAGCGGCAAATCCACCACGCTTTATGCGACACTTTGTGAGATAAACGATATCAGCAAAAACATTGTTACCGTGGAGGACCCGATTGAATATGATATCGAGACGGTAAGACAGACTCAGGTCAACCCAAAGATAGGACTTACTTTTGCAAACGGTTTGAGGACCATTTTACGTCAAGATCCTGATGTGATAATGGTGGGTGAAATAAGAGATACAGAAACCGCAGAAATCGCGGTGCAGGCGGCACTCACAGGGCACTTAGTGCTTTCAACGCTTCACACAAATGACTCAATAGGCGCTATCACCCGATTAGTAGATATGGGCATACCGCCTTATTTAATAGCAAGTTCTGTGATAGGTGTTTTGGCCCAGCGTCTCATCCGAAAGATATGTCCGCATTGCAGAGAATCCGTAAAAGTGCCTTCAAAAGTACTCGATGAACTGGAAATCAAAGATAAAAACACCTCCTTCTATGGAGGTAAAGGATGTGGTCAGTGTAATAATCAGGGGTATTTAGGACGTACGAGTATTCATGAATTCTTTTCAGTATCAAGAAAGATGCGTGAGCTGATATCAAAAAAGGAAAGTGAAGACGAGCTAACTCAGGTCGCAAGGAAGCAGGGTATGAGGACCTTAAGAGAAAGCGGTGTTGAAAAAGCGCACGCCGGAATAACAAGTCTGGAAGAAGTTTTGGAAGCTACAAGAAGGGATACGGCTTAGCGTGGCAAAATTTAATTATCAGGCCAAGAATGAAAAAGGAGAGTTTATAAAAGGAGTGATGGAAGCTCCTTCTCAAAGCCAGGCCCATAAGTTTCTGGCCGACCGAAGTTTTCAAGTTGTTTCAATAAAACAACACCGTGATGCGTGGACTCTTGAGGCATTTTTAAAACGCTTTCAAAAGCCGAAACCAACCGACTTTAATTTTTTTATACGCCAATTAGCCACGCTTCTTAAAGCAGGCGTTCCTATTCTTGCCTGTCTCGAGGCCCTTCAGGAAGAGATGCAGGATAAGGTATTAAAGAACGCCGTCGATGGTGTCTATAAAGAGGTAGAAGGCGGCGCCAGTTTCTCGGATGCTATAGGTAATTACCCTAAGGTTTTTAATAACCTTTTTTTACATACCGTAAAAGCCGGTGAAGCTATCGGTGAATTAGACACGGCACTTCTTCGTTTGGCTGATATTTTTGAAAAAGAATATAAGACGAAGCAGAAAATAAAATCAGCCCTTAATTATCCTTTGTTTGTCATTATAGTTATGCTGGGAGCTTTTGTCTTGGTTATCACATTTATCATCCCCAAATTTAAAAGTCTTTTTATGTCCTTCGGAGCCGACCTGCCGCTTCCGACAAAAATCTTATTAGGAATGAGTGATGTGATGACGAAATTTTGGTATTTGGTCCTATTAGTAATCATCGGCGTGGCTATAGCCGTACATCGTCACTACCAAACCCATGCCGGCCGGCGCTTCTGGGATAAACTTATTTTAGATACTTGGCTTGTCGGCGTATTCATGAAACAAGCGGTTTTTTCTACTTTCTGCCGGCTGCTTGGCATAATGCTTAGGAGCGGTGTCAACATTCTTCCCGCACTTAGTCTGTGCAGTGAGGTTGTGGGGAATGCCGTAGTAGGGGACGCCATTCGCAGGATAAAAGACGGAATAACTCAGGGAAGCTCTATGTCAAGTCTCATGAGACAGGAAAAACTTTTTCCAATCTTAATAATACAGATGGTAAAGGCGGGGGAGTCTGCTGGAAAAATAGATGATCTTTTAATATTAGCATCCGAACACTATGATTCTGAGATAGACAGACTTACCAAGAACATCGAGTCTATGATAGAGCCTATTTTTATTCTTATGTTGGCCGGATTTGTTATAATCTTAGCCTTGGGCATATTTCTTCCGATGTGGGACCTGTACGGACTCATCGGAGCCCAAACATAAGCTGCTTTTTAAATAAATAATTTTTAATTTAAGAAGATAAGTTGATTTGACGTTAAAGAAACTGGATTAGTTTTTAAAAACATAAATAAACGTGGTTAACGTTTATCATTGCAAGGAGGAGAAATGAATCTTTTTCGTAAAAAACATAACAAAAAAGGTTTTACCCTGATCAAAATTATTGTGGTCATGGTGATAATTGGTATTTTAGCGATCGTTGCTATACCAAAATTTATCGACTTAACAGACCAGGCCAAGATATCCGCAACACAAGCGGCACTCGGCGCTGTGCGTTCAACTTTGGCCATTAAATATGCAGAAAACGCTGCTGGCGGAAGCGCTGTGTATCCTGCTGCTTTAGCCGCAACTGATTTTGCTAACAGCACACTTCCTACAAATAAGCTAAACGGCCAAGACGGAGCGGGCACAGTAGGAGCCGATCCCGGTGGAACAGCTACCAGCAATTCAGATGGTTTTTGGTACGTTGTCAGTACCGGTGAAGCCGGAGCATATTCTGACGGCACAGTAGATACCAGTACTTGGTAAGCTAGTTTTAACGTTAACCACCGTTAAGTAAAACAACGGCCGGAAGCTTTTTAGGCTTTCGGCCGTTGGTATTTTTTTTGAGCTTTTTGATTAAAAACGATCTTTAACAAAGGGATTGATAGCTTAAAATCACAAAATTTCAATGAGCCTTAATATTGATTTAAAAGATAAATTTAGCGCTTTAACGAACCTGTCAGAAAAACTCAGAGAAAAAAAAGAGCTTTCCCTTGGGATAGATCAGGGAACAGGTGTCGTTCGCTATGTCCTTGTAAATCGCAAGAACGGGCAGGTGCTTCAATGGGGAAGTTCGGAAATAGCCCCTCGGCAAGAAAGCCCGGAAGGCAAAGATGATAAGCCTAAAAAGCCGTATGACCAGGTCGGTTATTTTCTAAAAGATATAGCCAAAAGTGTTCCCAAAAGAAAAATAAATTCCGTTTTCATCAATCTTCGCGACCAGTCTGTCGCGACTGGAAATTTTAAGGTAGCTCCTGGAGAGGGAAAAAACGAGAAAGATTTGATAGAGGCAGCCTTATCGGCTGAACTTCCCTATGAATTGGAAGAAGCTTCTTATTTTTATAAATATTTCAATGAGAAAAATGTCGGGGAAAGCAATTCTAAAAAAGAAGCGAAAGACGAGTTAAAGCAGTTCCATTTTGTTTCAGTTTCTAAGCGTGCAATCCCCAACTTGATAAGACCTGTTGAGAACAATTTTGCAATAACTCCTCATGTAATACCGGATGGATATACGCATGAGCAATTAGTTAAACTTCTTAAACTTTCAAAAGAAGGAGAGACAGTCGCTTTTATTAATATGGGACGCTCGACAACTATAATTTCTATAATACGAAACGGGAGAATCGCCTTCGAACGAAACATTCCTCTTGCAGGGCAAGATTTGACACGTGCTATATTTATCTCTTCACCTCAGGACCCTTCAGGAGATTCTTCTCGGAGTCTTGAGACTTCAGAAAAAATAAAAAGAGGATGCTCTGTGTCGTTATCGGGCGAATTGACCTTAGAATCGGACACTCAAGGAAGCCCGGACATGTTTAAGCTGATAGGAGGTATTTTGGAGGCTTGGGTCAATGATATAAGCCTGTCACTTCATCACTTCAATGACAGATTTGGACACACCAAGATATCGAAAATCTATCTAATGGGCGGAGGATGCTGTCTTAAGAATCTTCCGGAATTTCTAGATAAACAGTTGGGCCGGGATTTCGGCGCTTCTATTGAACTCTTAACTTTTTCAGAAAAAATAAATGTTTTTGCTGAGAATGAAAGTGATGTAAGTGCTTTTAAAGGAAAGTTTCATGAGTATGCCACTGCCCTCGCCTTAGCTTTCACTCCCGAAGGGCGCGGGGATCTCACCCCTCCCAAATATTTTGCGGGGCCTTTTGAAAAAATGACCGACATTGCTTTGCGTCTTAGCCCGATTCCTATCGCTTTTATTTTTATAATTTGGCTCTTTTTTCTAAATACGGAAATCAAAAATCTTTCCGGGATAAAATTGGTTTTAGAAGAGCAGCGCACTTCTCTCGTGAAGGTGGAAACACCTTATTTCGAGATGATGAAATGGGAAAAATTTTTAAGAGGAGCTGATGCCAGAACTCTTCCGGCCTCACACGTCCTAAAAGCTCTGAGCCGTCGCATACCTCGAAACGTAATACTGACGAGATTTTACCTGGAGCGGGATAGAGCATCCGGACTTTTGGAGGGGATCGTTTATGGAGACCCAAAAAAAAGAGCTATTACGCTGGCTGAGTTTTCAGAAGCCCTTGATAGCAGTATGTATTTTGAAAAAGCCGAAGTTTCTTCTCTCCGCTCCTATAGTTCCGAGGAAGAGGCGGGACAGTTCAAAATGATGCTGGAACTTACAAAATATGAGGATTAGATTTTAAATGATAACAAACATTATTTTTACGCGAGCCCATAAAGACCTTCTCATAAAAGCAGGCATCATTTGTGCTGTTTTTGTTTTAATAGCTTTTCTGTTAGTAGCCCCTAGAAATGCGAAAAAAAACAGGTTAAAAGGAGAGGTTGCGGTTCTTCAAGAAAACAATATGAAAGTGCAGAGCGTGGTATCTATCTCTCATTCGTTCGGGGAAAGGCTCCACGACATTTTAGAGACTCTTAAGCACTATAAGTCAAAGCTAGTGCCGCGTGATGATCTTCCTGAAGTCTTGGACAATATTGGTTCCCGTGCCCAAGAGAGTGGCCTTACAGTTTCTTCTCTCCAGGTATTGGGAGAAGAGCCCTGTACTTTTGAAGATGACCAAGACCTGATTGTCAAATCCGGGAAAGCTACGCAAGTAATAGTCGGCATGAACTTGAGCGGCAGATTTACTTCTTTAACACAATACCTATCAAAACTAGAAGGCGCTCCCTATGCCATATTGGTAGAGGATGTGGATATGAAAAGGAATGATACGGGGGACCTTAGGGCCAGAGGAGAGCCCACATTGGATATCAATTTGAAGCTGATAGTCCTTATGATAAAGTAAATCTGACGGAAGGACTTAAGAGAAAAGGAGAAATTAAATGGCTGGTACAGAAGGCGATACTAAATTTTTGGATTCAAAAGTAGTGAGCCCCGGAAAAACGGAGAAGAAAAAAAAGAAGCAGATCATACTGTTAGCGATATTGATTCCGATATTTATTTATGTGTTTTATGCCAATATAATAAAACCCGCTAGTAAACCTAAAGCCGGAACAGTTCAGTCTCATCAAGCAGCCACAACCTCGGTGACAGCCGCTCAGAAAAAGTCTTTACCTATGACTGCTTCCAAAGAAAGTCTAGAGAAAGAAGCTAAGAGCGAGGGATGGGGGAGAAATCCTTTTTCTTTTAATCCGGTGGAAACGGACGAAGAGGGGCCCTTGCAGCTGAAGGGGATAGTGTTTAGCGCGGACGATTCTTATGCCGTTATTAATCAAAAAATCCTTAAAGAGGGAGACCGAATAGCCGATAAGACAATAATAGAAATCCGTAAGGACAAAGTTATTATTGAATCAGACGACGGAACAATAACAACATTAAGGGTATAGTGAAAAAAAACGCTATTTTGGAGCCTCGAGAAGAAACAGCCGGACACAACGAGGCAGTCTTGTCTCATATCGAAGATTACCCCGCTCTTTTCGATAATTTTTTTGGGTTTCACGAAAACCCTTTCAATAACACTCCGGATCCGCACTTCTTTTTTATGAGCCACCAACACCAGGAAATACTGACCAACATGATATTCGGTATCGAAAGACGCCGGGGGTTTGCTGTGATAACCGGCGAGATAGGGGCCGGAAAGACCACGATAGCCCGTCAATTGCTGCATCGTCTCCCCGCCACGACAAAGACAGCTGTTATTTTAAACCCGAATCTTTCAGCGGCACATCTCTTAGCTACAATAGTTCGGGATTTCGGAGTTGAATGTCACGGGAAGACCAAGCGGCATTATTTTGACGCCTTAAACACTTTTCTTTTGAACGGTCTTGAACAGAACCAAAACGCTTGTCTCATCATAGATGAAGCTCAATGCTTAAATACAAAAGTGCTAGATGAGATCCGCATGCTTTCTAACCTGGAGACATCCCAACAGAAACTACTTCAGATTATTTTAATGGGTCAGCCTGAGCTTAGGGGAATGTTAGAACGACCTTCCCTGACTCAACTGCGCCAGCGTGTAGGCGTTTTTTGTCACTTAAAAGCCTTAAATCTGGATGAGACAAGAGATTATATCTGTTACCGCATCGAGCGTGTTAAAAAGGGAGAAGGAAGAATAGATTTTGACTATGAAGTGATAGAAAAAATATATGAGATGTCGAAGGGTATCCCGCGCCTTATCAATTCGTTATGCGACCGCATCCTGATGTCAGCTTTCTCTCAGCAGACAAAACATATCACATGGGCTATTGCGGCGAATGCATTTGAAGAAACAGCCTTTATCTGCGCTCAAACAACAGGAAGATAAATATGAGTGTAATAATGAACGTCCTCAATAAAGTCAGAGAAGAAAACGAGACTTCCGAAGTGTACGAAAAACCGGAAGCGATAAAGACTGCAGTCAAAGAAGCTCCTGAGAAAGTTCTTCGGAAAAATGAAAGTCCGATGAGCGAAGCTTACAATCTTTCACCTGAAGTTAATCTAGAAGGCAGTGTCGGCGCTCTTAATATTCCGGGGATTGGCCCGATGGGGCGGGAGGCGGAAGAGCCCAAGATAATTGCTGAAAGGGTGTCGCGTCTATCAAGTAATAAAGCGAAGATTGTGATAGGTGCATTGATATGCTTAGGTCTTATAGCTATTTTAATTTTTAAAATGTGGAGTCCGACAAGCGTGAATCAAAAGGCCGGTACAAGCCTTCGAGAGGCTGGCAAAAATAGTGTTTTTAATTTTTCAAAAAGTTTCCGAAACAGTCGTGCTCTGCAGGGAGTCGTTTTGGATGGGAAAGAGCCTTACTGTCTGATAAGTGGACAGATCTATAAATTGGGAGACGTGTGGAACGGTATGATAATCAAGAGCATCTCGCAGCGAGGCGTCGCTCTTGAAGACGAGAAAGGAAAAAAATCTTTTCTTGAGAACCGCAACAGCAGTTAACCGAAAAAGACGAAAGAAATGCATATGAGAAAAACGCACTTAATAATTCCGTTAATTATTTTCTTTTTCTTAGCAACGCCTATTCTTGCTGAAAGCACGCAAGAGCTCGCCGCCCCGGCACCTCAGGCAACTGTGCCTACAGTGACTCCTGAAAAGGTGAAAACTAAGGGCAGGGTGAACGGCCTTATTACTATGGATTTTACAAATGCTGACATTCATACTGTGCTTAAGGTACTTGCCATGAAGGGAAATGTGAATATCGTAGCGTCCCCTGATGTTGTAGGTGTCGTAACGATAAGCCTTAAGGACGTTAAGTGGAAAAATGCTTTCGAGACTATACTCAGTACCTATGGGTACGTATATGAAAGGGATGGAAATATCTATCAGGTCTTTTCAACAGCGAAACTCCAG
>CAZLUT010000068.1:0-9157 GCA_964562805.1 uncultured bacterium
AGCGCAAATTTAAAACCGGAAGATGTTACCTATATTAATGCGCACGGCACCTCAACACCGCTTAATGACAAAGTGGAAACGCTGGCGATTAAGAAAGCTTTGGGAGATGCAGCGAAAAAAGTAATGGTGAGTTCAAGCAAATCGATGACCGGACACTTATTGGGTGCTGCCGGAGGTGTAGAAGCCATCGCTTGTGCTTTAGCAATCAAAGAATCAAAAGTGCCGCCAACGATTAACTACAGTGTTCCTGATCCGGATTGCGATCTTGATTATGTGCCGAACGAGGCTCGGGACGCGGAAGTAAAAGTTACTCTTTCTAATTCATTGGGATTTGGCGGGCACAACGCAACAATTTGCTTTAAAAAATACGGCGAATAATCGTACAATAAGCAAAATTTAGCGAGAGGTTAAACTATAAGCTTGCGAACAAACGAAGAAATAGAAAAAAATTACAACCCCTTTCAAAATGAAAGGGGTTTTTTTCTTTATGGGAGTTTTAGATGTATTTAAAAGGGGTTGAATTTATTGGATTTAAATCTTTTTGTGATAAAACTCTTGTACAGTTTAATCCGGGTATTACTTGTATTGTAGGACCGAACGGCTGCGGCAAAAGTAATATTTCGGATGCGATTCGCTGGGTCTTGGGTGAGCGAAGTGCCAAGTTGCTTCGCGGAAGCAAAATGGAAGATGTGATTTTTTCCGGTACAAGCCTCCGGAAACCCCTCAATATGGCCGAAGTCAGCCTTATCATCGACAACCGCGATAAAATTTTAACAATCGGATATGATGAAGTTGTACTAACTCGGAGACTTTATCGCTCGGGAGAATCCGAGTACCTCATCAATAAGACCCCGTGCCGCTACAAAGATATTCAGGATTTGATTATGGATACTGGTATCGGCTCGCACAGTTATTCCATGATTGAACAGGGCCGAATCGACCATATCTTACAGGCGGATCCGGAGGAAAGACGGTTTCTTATTGAGGAAGCCGCTGGTATTTCACGTTACAAATCTCAAAAAGACGAAGCAATCCGCAAGCTTGAGAGAACCGAAAATAATTTAATTCGTCTAACGGATATTGTTGCCGAAGTTGAGCGGAATATTAAATATGCCGAGCGCCAAGCTAAGCGTGCCGAAAAATACCGGGAACATTACGAAAATTTAAAAATTAAAGAAGTGCAGAAAGCGCTAACTGAGAAAAAGCTGCATGAGGAGAAGCGTGCCGAAATTCAGCGAGCAAATGATGAATTGGTCGAAAAAGAACGGACCCTCACGGAAAGAGTTGAAGAATTAAAAGCCATTGTTCTGCGATTTGAAAAAGAAGAGGAGGAGAAGCTTCAAGAAATTCGTTTTAAGGAAGGGAAACGCTTCGAAATAAAATCAGAAATTCAAAACAGACAGAATTCAAAAGATTTTAACTGGGAAAAAGTAGGTGAAATTAAAAATCAAATTCAAACGCTAGAGAGCGAAGTTAGTGCTATTGAATCTAATAATGGCAATTTGATCAGCTCTATTGAGTCATCCGAACAGGAACTGAGTGAAGTCCGGGAAAGCTATAATACTTTTTACGAGAGATATTCTGATATTGAGACCAAGTGCGAAGAGTCTCAGAATGAACTCGAGAAACTCGAGATTAAAGAAAATGCCTACCAAGATCTTGCTTTTGAGCGTGCGGGTCTGATGGCCTCACTTCGCAATGAAATTCATCGCCTTGAGATTCAGCTTGCGACACGGCGTACCCAGATCAAAAAGACGGAAGAGGCTCACGAGACGGGTACCGAGGAGAATCTTGCTTTTTTGACAAAAAAAGAAGAATTGGAATCTAGCTTATCCAGCTCCCAGTCATCTATTCACACGCATCAAATCGAACACAGCGATTTAGTTTCTCAACTCGAAACTCTTCAAGATCGAATTGAGACTAAAAGAAGCGAAAAAGAAAATTTACTCAAAGAATTTCAAGAGCTGGCTTCACGTATTGATATCTTAAAGGAACTCGAGTCATCTTTTTATGAAAAAGAAGGTTTGAGTGACGGAACTCGCGAAAAACTTGAATCTTTTGATTTTGTTAAGTCTCTCTATAAAGAACTCACTATCCAGGATGGCTATGAGTGTGTTGTTGAGGATGCTTTAGGGTCTTTTTTGAAGTCCCTTACGGTTTCGAGCGTCGAAGAGCTTGAAAAAATAGAAAACGAACTTAAAGAAGAAGAATTTATTCGCCTTCCGATTTTGGTTAAAACCGAAGATGGAGGAACATCAGATCACCCTAACATTGAACCTTATTTGCAGGTACCGGTAATACCGTTTGCGCGCGTTGTTCACCCAACACCTAGCGCTTATCGGATCATTCAACAGCTGTTTGCGAAAACTTATTTTATCGAAGAAGAAATTTCAAATGAAACATTCTTGAATTTTCAAAAAGAGTATTCGGATATTCGTCTGATTCATAAATCAGGAAAGATTTGGGGGCCGGGACCCGTTGTTTATCTTAAGGGTAAGAAAAAAGAAGATAGCTTTATAATCAAACAGGGTGAATGGGAAGAATTAAAGGTAAAGAAGGATGAAAAAGAAAAAGCAATTGATGAAATTACAACCCTAATCGACCTCACAGGCGGGCAGCTCGAAGAAACGCGCAATGTCGTCAACGAAAAAATGGATCAATTACGCTCCGTTCAATTTGAACTCGAAGTTTATGAGCGGGATATTACAGAAATCACTGAATTGCAGGAGAAAAAAACTAGAGAAAATAGTTTTTATCATAACGAGGACAAACGTCTTAAAACAGAAGCTGAAGAGCTCGAGCGGGATATTAAAGAAAAAAGCCGGGAGCTTGAAATTAAAGAACAGGAAGACCGCGAGAGTAAATCCGGTTTTGAGCATCTGCAGAATCAATTAAGAGATAAAAGAAAAGAAAATGAAGCCTTTCAAATTCATAAATCCCAGGAAGAGGCTCAAAAAACTGCCAGCGAAGAGAAGTTGAAATTTCAGGAAAGTTCACTTGAGAGCTTAAAAAAGCGTGTCCAGGATGAAGAGGAAAAAAAGAACCGCTACCAAGCGCAAGCGCTTGAGAATGCGGAAAAAATTGAATCCATTCGCTCGCAGAATGAAACTTTAGAAGCTGAATTAACGCAGTTTCGTACGACACTCAGTCAGGAAGAATTGGATTTACACAAGCTGGAAGGAGATCGGGTTCGCTTGCACGATGAGAAAAAGCACCGGGCGGATGAGCTTGAAAAAGAAGAAAAGAGTCTGAAGGAGATTAAGACCGGAAAGCACAATATTGAAATGGAAGCCAAGGAGATTGAGTATCTTCTGACCCGGGACTTTGACCGTCTTGAGCAGACTTACAAAATTGATTTGTCACAATGTGAAATGACAGAAGAGGAATTTGCGGCTGTTAACATGGAACAATTAACAGAGGAGATCTCTTCACTTAAAGAAAAAGTGGCGGGAGCCGGTACCGTGAATCTTTTAGCCGTTGAAGAATATGAAGAGCTTAAGAAACGGTTCGAATTTTTGGATACTCAAAAGAAAGATCTTGAAAAAGCGCGCACCGAATTACTAGAGGCGATTCGAAAGATCAACCGTACGACCCGAAGGCTTTTTCAGGAGACTTTTGAAAGTGTTCGAACCAGTTTTTCAGAATTTTTTAAGATCCTCTTTGGGGGCGGCGAGGGGGAACTTGTAATTTTAGAAGAAGATAATCCTTTGGATTCCGGTGTTGATATTTTCGTCAGACCTCCCGGAAAGAAAAATCAAAACATCTCGCTTCTCTCGGGCGGCGAGAAGGCTCTGACGGCTATTGCTCTTCTTTTTTCTCTATTCAAAATTAAACCGTCACCCTTTAGCGTTTTGGATGAAGTCGATGCGCCTTTGGATGAGGCTAATATTGACCGCTTTTTGGAGGTTCTTGGAAAATTTACTGATAACACTCAATTTATTATCGTTACCCATAACCGAAAAACCATTTCGATGGGGTCTCAGCTTTACGGTGTTACGATGCAGGAAGCCGGCGTTTCAAAGATTGTATCCGTTAAATTGCAAAATCAAGATTCGGATAAGATTCAGGATTCGGCTACTGAGCAGTCGCTATCCTCAGCAGTCAACACAGAGTCTCAAACATGAGGCGGATGGCAGTTATTTCAATGATATTTGCATTACTTGCGCTAAGCGCTTGTGAAACCCAAATGAATGAGCCGGCTACAGGAGCTCTCTTAGGCGGGGGAGCAGGTGCTGGCCTGGGAGCGATTATTGGAAATCAGTCCGGCAATGCCGGAGTGGGGACGGCCATTGGAGCCGGTTCCGGCGCTCTCTTAGGAGCTTTAATTGGAGAGGCGAATCGAAGGAATAAAGAACAGGTAAAGCGTGAAATCCGGGAGGAAATGGCTGGGCAGCAGGGGTATTACCCGAGACCGCCGGCATATCAAGCCCAAAAACCGGCCTATTCACCTCAGCCGCAGGTTCAGGATATTCATACAAAGTACAATCCTAAAACTGGTCAAACATTTCCGGAGCGATATAAGTATGATCCTGCTACCGGTGATGAGTTGCATTACATTCAGTAGGGGTTAAATATGACATTAGCCAACTGGCTAACTGTTGGTCGAATTCTCTTAGTTCCTTTCTTTGTAATTTCTTTAACTTATTATGAGCCCGGCAAAGACGGTTATCGCTATTTGGCGTTCTGGATTTTTGTTGCTGCCGCTGTAACTGATGCCTTAGACGGGTATATCGCGCGGCGCTTCAATCAAAAATCCGATTTCGGAACTTTGATCGATCCTTTGGCTGATAAGGTGCTGGTTATCGCCGGATTTTTAACAATTTATTTTTCGCCCGCTTTTCTTATTAAACCGCCCGTATGGATTGTTATCGTGATTGTTTCGCGCGACATCTTAATTGTACTCGGGCTTTTACTTATCTATATTTCGACCCAAAAAGTAACTGTTCAACCTAATATGCTGGGCAAGATTACGACAACTTTTCAGATGGTGACTCTTGCGAGCATATTACTTCTGTTACCGATATCACCTGTTTTCTGGTATATTACGGTTGTCTTGACGATTTTTTCAGGTGTTATCTATATTGTTCGCGAAGGAAAGAGGTTGAATGGATCAGGCCGTAAAAGCAAATAATCCCTACCCGGTCATCTCAATTGTAGGCCGCCCCAATGTGGGTAAGTCTACGCTTTTTAACCGTATCGTCGGTCGGCGTCAATCAATCGTTCAGGAAGAGTCCGGCACTACTCGGGATCGTGTTTTTTCCATTGTTGAATGGGAGGGAACTATTTTTAATTTAGTCGATACAGGCGGTCTCCATCTAAAATCAAAAGAACTAATGGTAAATTTTATTGAACGGGAAGTTGAAAAAGCCTTAGAAGAGTCTGAAGTTGTTATTATGGTGACGGATGGGAGGTCGGGTGTGAGCGCTCTGGATGAAGAGGTTTCAGAAAAAATCCGGCGTCTTAAGAAAAATCTGATTTTAGCGGTCAATAAAGTGGATATTGAATCCGGCCGTTATGAGCTGGCGGAATTTTATAAATTAGGGTTGGGAGAGCCTACCCCTATTTCAGCTTTGCACGGACTAGGGATTGGGGAATTAATGTCGCGCGTTACCCAAAAACTTCCCAAAGCAAAAGAATCTCCCCTATCACCGAGCTTTACCCTATCGATAGTCGGAGAACCGAATGCCGGGAAATCCACGTTGCTTAACGCATATTTAAAAGAGGATCGCGCGATTGTAAGTGATGTGGCAGGGACGACGCGGGATTCTGTTGAAGAGATGCTTCATTATAAAAACCACTATATTCGAATTATTGACACTGCGGGTATTCGCCACGAGCGTAAAATAAAGGATGTATCAACCTACTTTAGTTTATCGCGGGCCCGGCATTCAATTACGAGAAGTGATGTGACGTTTCTTCTTTTTGAAGCCCTTAAAGGTATTCGTCGGGACACAAAAGCAATCGCGTCTTTTCTCGAAAAAGCGAGGAAGCCTGTTATTTTAGTCGCTAATAAGTGGGATTTAACCAAAGGAATCGAGCAAGCGCGGTACGAGAGAGATCTTAAAAGTGATCTTGGTTTTTTAAAATTTGCGCCAGTTGTTTTTATATCAGCTCAAAACAAAAAAAACCTGAGTAAATTGCTCGATGATGCCTTTAAACTATGGAAACAAAGCACTCACTACATTCCAACCTCAGAGCTTAATCGATTTATGATCACCTTAAAGAGACGGCGTTTACCAACCCCTCAGATTCGCCTTAAATTTTTAACGCAAACCTCTGCCGTTCCGCCTGAATTTGTATGTTTTGTAAAAGGAAAAAAATATATTCCCGCAAATTATCGACAGCATTTCAAAAATGAGATAATCCGCCGGTTTAATCTCGAGGGAATCCCTGTTAAAATTCAGTTTAAAGAAGAGGAAGAAAAATAACGTGATAGATATTTTCTTGATGATTTTAGCTCTTGGATTAGCTTTTTTATTGGGCTCTTTACCGTTCTCTTATTGGGTTGTTAAAGCTAAGTGTGGCGCTGATCTGAGAGATTCAGGAAGCGGCAATATTGGAGCTACGAATGTTTTTAGAACGCAGGGAAAAGCCCTGGGCAGCCTAGCACTTGCATTGGATGCTTTAAAAGGATTGGCTGCTGTTATTTTGATACCGGTTCTTTTTAGCTCGCCTTATTTTTTAGATTCTTTTTCTTATCAAATTCTTTTAGGTATTCTTGCGATCGCGGGTCACACCTTTACGCCATTCCTGAATTGGAAGGGGGGGAAAGGTGTGGCAACGAGTGCTGGTGTATTTCTTGGGATTTTGCCGTTAGCATTTTTTATCGCTCTCGGTCTTTTTTTGATCGTTTTTTTGATAACCCGCATCATTTCCGTAAGCTCGCTGACCGCCGCTTTCTTTTTTCCGATCATTATTGCAATCACCGAGCTTGGAATGCCTCACTTTCTGGAGGCCGTGATTATCGGTATTGCTCTAGCCCTATTTATCTTTTATACGCACCGCAGTAATATTAAAAGATTGATAAAAGGCGAAGAACATAGAATGGGAAAAAAGAAATAATATATTGACAATAATTAATATTTTCCTTAGCTTATAAGAAAATACTTAAAGGAGATTCACAATAATCCAATGAAAAAGCATCCAACAAAACCAACTAAACAAACAAAATCTGAAGAAACAGGCGAAAAAACAAAAGCGCTGGAACTTGCTCTGCTGCAAATTGAAAAGCAATTTGGCAAAGGCGCAATTATGAAGCTAGGTCAAGATGAAGTTAATTCAAGTATTTCGGTTATTCCAACCGGAGCTCTTCCTTTAGACTTGGCAACGGGTGTCGGAGGAATTCCTCGCGGACGGGTGATCGAAATTTTTGGCCCGGAATCCAGTGGTAAAACCACTCTTTGTTTAAGCATAGTCCATCAAGTTCAAAAGCAAAAAGGGGTTGCAGCCTTTATCGATGCGGAGCATGCGGTGGATCCGGCTTATGCGGAAAAATTAGGGGTGAACTTGGATGATTTACTAATTAGCCAGCCTGATACGGGAGAGCAGGCTTTACAAATCGCTGAGATGCTGATCAGATCAAATGCAGTGGATCTAATTGTGATAGATTCAGTGGCAGCTCTGGTCCCTAAAGCAGAAATCGAAGGTGATATGGGTGATAGTCACATGGGGCTTCAGGCGCGCTTAATGTCGCAGGCTTTACGGAAACTTACGGCGATTATCAGCAAGTCTCGCACAAGCCTAATATTCATTAACCAGATTCGGGATAAGATCGGTGTCATGTTCGGAAATCCTGAGACGACAACAGGAGGTAAGGCGCTTAAGTTTTATTCCTCAATGCGTCTTGATATCCGGAAAATCGGGATCAATAAACATCAGGATCAGGTTATAGGAAATCGAATCAAGGTTAAAGTTGTTAAAAATAAAGTTGCAGCACCCTTCAGAATCGCTGAATTTGATATTTTCTTTGATGAAGGTATCTCGCGTACAACGGCAATCCTGGATGTTGCCACCGAACACAATCTGATTGATAAGTCAGGCACATGGTTTACCTACAACAACGAGAAGCTTGGGCAAGGCCGGGAAAATGCTAGAAGTTACCTTAAGGCTAATCCCCAGATAGCGGATGAGCTTGAGAAAAAAATACGTGAAAAGATTTTTTCCCATGGTGAAAACCTGGCTCCCGCAGTCACTCCGGAATAATACACGGCGAATGCCTCGGGCATATCTTTTATACTCAGACAATGCGCCCCTTGTTTGTTTAAAATATTAAGGATCAAGGGCCGCAATCTCGCCTAAAAGATACGCCTCTCGGCATGGCCACATATCAAATTTATTCCATTGGAAAACAGCCGGTTCTAGAGTAGAATTCCTTTCTTTTTTACAATGAAAACAGAAGAAATTCGAGCAAGCTTTCTATCTTTTTTTGAGTCCAAAGGGCATCAGTGTGTGCAGAGCGACTCTCTAATTCCTCAAAACGATCCGACACTTCTATTTACAGGGGCCGGAATGAATCAATTCAAGGATTATTTTCTGGGTCTGCGCAAAGATCTTACACGTGCCACCTCGTCTCAGAAATGTTTAAGGACCGGAGACTTGGATAATGTTGGCAAGACTTGCTATCACCACTCATTCTTTGAAATGTTGGGCAATTTTTCATTTGGTGATTATTTTAAGGAAGAAGCGATTAGCTGGGCATGGGAATATTTAACCAAAGAGCTCAAGATAAGCCCTGAAAAACTAAGAGTCAGCGTTCATCAGGATGATGACGAGGCCTACAAAATTTGGGCAAAAAAAATAAAAATTCGTCCTGAATGGATAACGAAGCTGGATGATGAGACCAATTTTTGGCCCGCAAATGCTCCTACAGATGGCCCCAATGGACCTTGCGGCCCATGTTCAGAGATTTACTTTGATCAAGGTGAGGATTTTGGGCTAGACACGAAGAACGATTCGATCACTTCAGAATCCGGACGCTTTGCAGAGATTTGGAATTTGGTTTTTACCGAATTTGACCGTGAAGGAAAAAATAAATTAATCCCGCTAGCCAATAAAAATATTGATACGGGAATGGGCCTTGAAAGGCTGGCTTGTGTACTGCAGGGGAAACGGTCTAACTTTGAAATTGATATTTTTGAACCGGCGCTCAAAACCCTGA
>CAZLUT010000069.1:0-235 GCA_964562805.1 uncultured bacterium
CAGAATATCCTGGATTCCTACCGCCTCACAAACAGCACGCACAGCACCGCCCGCGATAATTCCAGTACCGGGAGCCGCTGGCTTCATCAGAACTTTACCACCGCAATACTCGCCTAAAACCTCATGAGGAATAGTGGTTCCTTTTAAATTAACTTTAACAACATTTTTTTTAGCAAACTTGGTAGCCTTTTTAATTGAATCCGAAACTTCCTTGCCCTTGCCGATAGCATAACCG
>CAZLUT010000069.1:245-8936 GCA_964562805.1 uncultured bacterium
CTGAACCTTCGCCGTTACCTACGATCATTAAGGCTCCAAAAGAAAAACGCCGGCCGCCTTTAACGACCTTAGCATTCCGGCTGATAGCGACCAGCTTCTCGATCGGAAACGCCTTCTCTTCTTCCGGTGAAAACTTTTCTTCTTTTCCTTGCTGTCCTCGACTTTCAGTATTTGCCATTAGAAGTTCATACCCCCTTCTCTTAGCGCATCGGCAAATGCCTTGACGCGGCCATGGTAACGATAACCGGCGCGATCAAAAGCTATTTTAGAGACCCCTTTTGTTTTTAATTCATTGCTTACAAATTTACCTAAAACCTTTGCCGCTTCGATTGTGCCGCCTTTTACCGATTCAGATTTAAATTTTTTATCAAGTGTTGAATAGGTATAGAGAGTCTTTTCATCTAAATCACTGATAATCTGGCATTGCAGATTTTTTGATGAACGATGGAGGGAAACCCTTGGTTTTTCTGGCGTGCCAAAAATTTTCCGCCGAACTCTTTTGTGGCGTCTGGTTCTTTGAAGTTCTTTAAGTTCTATACGCATACTAACTAACCGACTTTCCTTGTTTGCGGATTACGTGTTCATCCTTATAACGGATACCTTTGCCTTTATATGGCTCTACCACATAAAAGGACCGCAGGTCAGCAGCAACCTGGCCTACAAGCTGTTTATCACCGCCGCTAACGATGACATTGGTAGGGCCTTTGGTTTCCACTTTAATTCCCTCCGGAATTTTATATTCAATAGGATGAGAAAAACCTAAGCTTAATTTTACTGTTTGCCCTTTAGCCTCTGCCTTGAAACCGACACCTTGGATTTCGAGTGATTTTTCAAAACCCTGACTAACGCCAACGATTAAATTATTGATAAGACTTCGAGTCAAACCATGGAGCGAACGATCCAACTTGTTGTCAGTTGGTCTTGTAACAACCACTTTACCTTCTTTGATTTCGCAGGTTATTCTAGAGTGAACTTTGATTTCTTTTTTACCCTTAGGCCCTTCGGCCTGAACCTTGGTGCCGGAAATATTCAGCTTCACTTTCTCAGGTATATCAATAACTTTATTGCCAACTCGACTCATTTTAATATACCTTACAAAGCACTTCGCCACCCACGTGGCTTTCCCGTGCTACTTTATCTGTTAAAATTCCATCTGAGGTTGAAATTATCGCGATTCCCAAACCCTTTAGTACTTTAGGCACTGACCCGGAATCCACATACTTGCGCAAACCCGGACGGGAAACTCTCTGGATCGAGCAAATAGCAGGCTTACCATTTTTAAGATAGCGGAGATGGATTCTTATAAAGCGCTTTGCGCCATCCTCAATTACCCTGAAATCATTGATAAACTTTTCCTTCTTAAGTATTTCACTGATACGAATCGTTAAATTGGAGGCAGGTGTAGTTACCTTCTCGTGCTTTGCCCTTACCCCATTACGGATAACGGTTAAATAATTAGCAATTGGGTCCGTTAACGACATAGTCTACCAGCTCGCTTTCCGCACACCAGGGACCAACCCTTGATTTGCCATTTCTCTAAAACAAATCCGGCAAAGACCGAATCTGGAAAGAAATCCGCGGGACCTGCCGCATTTAGAGCACCGATTGTACTGACGTACTTTAAACTTTGGTTTTCTTTTCTGCTTAACAACTAAACAAGTTTTTGCCATATTTCCCTCTATTTCTTTCTGAAAGGCAACCCAAGATAGGATAGGAGCTTTTGAGCTTCTTCCTTGGTCTTAGCAGTCGTTACAAAAGCAATGTTCATTCCCTGAATTTTTCGAATTTTATCGTATTGAATTTCAGGAAAAATAATCTGCTCTTGAATTCCTAAATTATAATTTCCGCTCGCATCAAAGCTGTTTTCCGGCGTACCGCGAAAGTCACGGATTCGGGGCATTGCAGCGTTAAAAAGACGGTCAATAAAGTTATACATCCTCTCACGGCGTAAAGTAACTTTTAAACCTACCGGGTTGCCCTTACGCAATTTAAAACTAGCTATTGCCTTTTTGGCGCGAGTCACAAGAGGCTTTTGGCCTGTGATCAAAGCTAGTTCCTCGGCTGCCTGGTCAATTACCTTAATATCTTGAACCCCTTCTTTAATTCCCATGCTAACAACCACTTTTTCAAGAATCGGGGCCTGGAGTTTGTTCTTAAACTTAAACTCCTCAACAAGCTTAGGTCTGATTTCATCAATATATTTTTTTTGTAAACGACAAGACATTTAAATAATCTCCTGGCTCACTTTGCTAACTCTTGCCTTCGAGCCGTCAGCTAAAATTGAATAGCCCACTTTGGTTGTCTTACCAGTTTTAGGGCAAATTAGTTTTAAATTTGAAAAATTGATCTTAGTCTCTCTTTCTACCATCCCGCCTTTTGGATTTTCGCGGCTGGGACGCTGGTGCTTTTTCACCATATTAATGCCTTCTACAATAACCTGATTAGCTTTCGGGAAAATCTTTAAAATCTTTCCCTTTTTTCCCCTGTCCCGTCCGGCTAAAACAGTTACCTGATCCCCTTTTTTTAATTTCATTAAACTACCTCCGGAGCAAGTGAGATGATCTTGGAAAACTTTCTATCTCTCAATTCTCTGGCAACTGGACCGAAAATACGGGATCCTCTGGGGTTGCCCTGTTTATCAATAATAACAATCGCGTTTGAATTAAATCGTACCGCTGTCCCGTCTTGCCTTGAAATTGACTCCCGGGTCCTTACTACAACAGCTTCAACAACTTCACCTTTTTTTACGGTACCATCCGGAATAGCTTCCTTAACATTCGCCTTAATCACGTCCCCGATCTGAGCACCTTTCTTTCCCTGCTTATGAAGCACCTTGATGCAGGAAGCGATCTTGGCTCCTGAATTATCCGCGACTTCCACCAAGCTTCTCAGTTGAATCATTACTTAACCACCTCAACAAGTTTCCAGCGCTTTGTTTTTGAAAGCGGTCTTGTTTCAATAATGCGGACGGTATCACCCGTCTTTGCTGTTTCTTTTTCATCATGCGCTACTGCTTTGGACTTTCTCTTAATGACCTTTCCGTAAACCGGATGAGAAATAAGACGAGTTACTTCAACAACAATAGTTTTTTGCATCTTGTCACTCACAACAACACCTTGACGTTCTCTTCGGCTTCCACGCTCAGCAGGCGGCGTTTGGATTTTTTCTTCCTTTGCTGGACTCTTAACTGCCTTAGGAGCTTCTTTTGCCGGTTTTGCCGCGACCGTTTTCTTTACAGTTTTTGTCTTCGCTGGAGAGGCTGGAACCTTAACCGGAGCTTTTTTAACCGTTTCTTTGGATTTACTTTTTTCTACCATGAATTATCCCTTCTTTTTTCTTCCGAACAATCCACGTTTCGGCTTTTCTTCTTTTGAAGTCTCTTTTGCCTTCACTTTTTTCTGGACTACTTTTTTAACTTCTTCTATTTTTTGGTCCGCGGTTTTGGACTCCGCCTTCGGAGATTTCTTAGCAGCTTTAGGCTCTGCTTTAACTCCGGTGCTCTTCGCTAATTCATTTTGAATCGTAAGGACTCTCGCGATATCTTTCTTAACATCACTGATCTGATGATTTTTCTCGAGTTTGCCCGATTTAGCTGAGACGCGAAGATTAAAAAATTCCTTTTTTAGCTGAAGAACCTTCTCCGCGAGTTCATCCGGATTAAGTTGTCTTAAATCATCAATTTTTAACATAAATTAACTCTCTTCACGTGTAATAAATCTAGTACGAAATGGTAATTTATAAGCACAAAGTCTAAGAGCTGCTTTAGCCAGCTCCTCAGGAACTCCTGCCATCTCAAACAAGATCTTTCCTGGTTTCACGACAGCCACATAACCTTCAACAGGGCCTTTACCCTTACCCATTCGAACTTCGAGTGGTTTTTTCGTATAAGGTTTATCAGGGAAAACACGGATCCAGATCTTACCGCCTCTTTTCACATGGCGAGTTAAAGCAACACGAGCTGCTTCGATTTGAGTCGCTGTCAACCAATGGCGATCTAGCGCTTTAAGGCCAAATTCTCCAAATGACAAGGTGGAACCTTGCATAGCATTTCCGCACATACGCCCTCTATGCTGGTTACGATATTTAATCCGTTTTGGCATCAACGGCATTATTCTTTCTCCTCGGTCTTAGTTTGAACATCAGCTTCGGCTATATCAGCCTCGAGACTGGCTTCTTCTTTCTTCTTACTTTGTCTCTTAGCCTTTTTCTCCGCTTCCTTTAATTCTTTTTCCCTGGCTTCTCTTTCTTCTTTGGCAGCCTTTTTAACCAGGATATCACCTTTATAAATCCAAACCTTAACTCCAATAGAACCATAAGTCGTATGCGCCTCAGCGAAACCATAATCAACATCACTGCGAAGCGTTACTAAAGGAACCTTACCTTCGCGGTAACCTTCTTTACGGGCAATTTCCGCACCACCCAGTCTTCCGCGGCATCTAACCTTAATTCCTTGGGCGCCCTTTGCTAAAGCAAGCTGCATCGTCTTTTTCATGGCGCGCCTAAAAGAAACACGTCTTTCAAGCTGACCTGCAATATTCTCAGCGGCTAACTGAGCGTCGATCTGAGGAACTTTGATTTCTTTAATATCAATAGCAACTTCGCTTTTAACAATACTAGAAAGCGCGTCTCTTAAGGAATCAATTTCAGCCCCTCGTCTTCCGATAACGAGTCCTGGGCGTGCTGTAAATAACTTAACGCGGACTTTTCCACCCGAACGTTCAATATCAATTGAAGATACACCTGCTTGCTGCAAACGTTTTTTAACCAACTCGCGAATCTTGATATCTTCACTGATATAATTGGCATATTCTTTCTTAGCATACCAGCGAGACTTCCAGCCTCGAATGTACCCGATCCGAAATCCGTATGGATGAACCTTTTGTCCCATTTTACTTTTTGGCTCCTGCTTTTTTCTTGGTTGTAGAAGTTTTAGACTTAGTTTTTGCTTTTGGCGCCGTCTTCTCAGCCGCTTCTTTCTTTGAAGGCTTTACTTCTTTTTTGTCAGCTAGGTCTTTCACTCCCGTAATGATCTTCTTCTTTCCTTCTGAAACAATAACTGTTATGTGAGTTGTTCTTTTAAGAAGTTTGTCAGCACGTCCCATTGAACGAGTCATAAAACGCTTAAAAGTCGGTCCCCCATCAGCCCTAACTTCAGAAACAAAAAGCCTCGACTCATCCAGCTTCAATTGCTTAGCGTTTGACACCGCTGACTTTAAACCAAGTGATATAAGGCGCGCGGCTTTTTTCGTTGAATTTTTCAAAGTAACCGCGGCTGTTTCAATATCTTTACCGCGTATTGTGTCTAAAACCAACCTTACTTTACGCGGACTAAGCCTTAAGTGCTTCTGAATGCTTCTACCTACTTTAGCTCTCTCTACAGCCATTACTTGCCGCTCTCCGCTGCCTTAGCGGCTTTAGCTTCAGTTGTTGAGTGTTTACGGAAAAGACGAGTTGGAGAAAATTCGCCCAACTTGTGACCTACCATACTTTCAACAATAAAAACGTTATTGAAATTTCTTCCGTTGTGAACTGCAAAATTTAAACCAACAAAATCCGGAGTAATTGTTGAACGACGGGACCAGGTTTTAATTGGCTTACGGTCTCCTGTCTTCTTAGCTTTTTCAGCCTTCTTGAGGAGATGTTCATCTATAAAAGGACCTTTTTTGCTGGAACGGCTCATTATTTCTTTCTCCGATCTTTAACAATATAGCGGCTGGATGCTTTATAACGTTTGCGTGTTTTAAGACCTTTTGAAAGCTGTCCCCAAGGAGAGCAAGGGTGTCTGCCGCCTGAAGTTTTACCTTCACCGCCACCCATCGGATGATCCACCGGATTTTTAGCAACACCGCGCACTCGGGAGGTTTTACCCATCCAGCGTTTGCGGCCGGCTTTTCCGAGTACCACATTGTTATGCTCCGTATTAGAGACTTGTCCAATAGTTGCGTAACATTCATTTCTTACCATCCGCACTTCACCGGACGGAAGCTTTAGATTTGAAAATTCTCTATCTTTAGACATGATCGTAGCAGACGAACCGGCTGAGCGAACAATCTTGCCGCCTTGACCCGGCACTAATTCAATATTATGAATTTGTGTTCCCGGCGGAATTCGCTTAATCTGAACGTTGTTACCAACCTTAACATCCGCTTCAGCTCCACTCATTACCTTATCGCCTACTTTCAAGCCGTTTGGCATCAAGATGTAAGCTTTTTGTCCGTCTTCATATTGTACGAGAGCAATCCGGGCGCTGCGGCCTGGATCGTATTCAATCGTTATAACCTCTGCTAATTCGTTATGGCGCATTCTTTTAAAGTCAATCAAACGTACTCTTTGTTTGTGTCCGCCGCCAATATAACGAGACGTAATCCGGCCATAGGAGTTGCGGCCTCCGGATTTCTTCTTTATATAAGTCAATGGCTTATGAGGTTCGCTCGTTGTAACCATTGAAAAATCAGCCGCAGAACTAAAACGGCGGCCGGGAGTTGTGGGTTTGTAATTTTTAATAGCCATTATTTTATGTAATCTATTTTCTGCCCTTCTTTGAGCGTTACGACGGCTTTTTTCCAATCCGCAGTCCGTCCGGGCCTGTGACGAACCCGCTTCATTTTGCCTAACATGTTCATGGTGTTAACAGCTTTTACTTTAACGTTGAAATTCTTTTCAACCGCCTCTTTAATTTCCTTCTTATTGGCAGTCACTTGGACTCGAAATAAATATTTATTCTGTTTCGCGGAAAGAATAGATCCTTTTTCCGTAATAAGCGGTGTGTGAATAATGTCGTATTGACTTTTCATTTAACTAACCTTCTGCCGCCTCGGTTTTTTTTGCTTTTTCTTCTTTAGGCGCCTGGTTCTTTTTAATAAAGCGCTCTTCTAATAGAGGAAGTGCTTTTTGATCAATAATTAATTTTTTCTTTCTCAAAATATCATAGGCGCTCACATCTGCTGAGGCTCTCAATTTAGCGGTCGCGACATTTTGAGTTGCACGCTTTAATTCTTCTGTCGCTTTATCAACGATGATAAGAGTTTTGTTTCTTTCCAACTTAAGAGCTTTTAAAATTTTAACAAATTCTTTGGTTTTGGGTTTTTCAATTCCCAAATCATCTAAAACTGTTAGATCATCACTTTGATACCTAGAGCTAAGAGCCGAGCGAAGCGCTTCAATCCTCATCGTTCTTGGAAGTGTAGACCGCCAGTCCCGTGTCCACGGTCCAAAAGTAGTTCCACCGCCCCGCCAAATAGGAGATCGGGTCGATCCTGCCCGAGCACGGCCTGTTCCCTTTTGCTTCCATGGCTTTGCACCACCCCCGCGAACATCAGCGCGTTCTTTCGTAGAAGCGTTGCCTTGTCTTCGGTTTGCGGCATAAGCCGTTAGAGCCAGGTTCAAAAGTTTCTTATTAATACGAACTCCAAAAATTTCCGGATTTAAAGTCACTGAACCCTTCTTAGTTCCGCTTTTAGTGACTAAATTTGTTTTAAAATCGGGTTTTTTTGCCATGACTAATTACTTGGTCTTTCCTCTGCCGGGAGCTTGAGTCGCTGCCTTCTTAGCTGCTGCTGCGGCTTTCGCTTTTTTTGCGGCTTCAGCATCATCTATTTTCTTCTTTTCAGCGGCTTTCAAATCTTCGATTTCCTTCTTCCACACGTCTAAAGATTCCTTCGTAAAAGGCTTCCAGGCTTTATCTTTCAAACCCTTTTTAATGGAATTTTGAATGATCAAAAAACTTCCCTCAGCCCCTGGGATTGATCCTTTTACTGTCATTAAATTGTGCTCTAAATCAACACCAACAACTTTCATGTTTTGAACTGTAACTCTCTTATTGCCCATCTGACCCGGAAGCTTGGTTCCTTTCAAAACGCGGGCGGGGGTCGCGCACATACCAATTGAGCCGGGCCGCCTTCCTGTCTTAGCACCATGGCTCGCTGGACCACCTGAATAGCCGTGACGCTTAACAACACCTTGAAAACCTTTTCCGATCGATATACCTGAAACATCTACAAAGTCGCCTAAATGAAAATTATCAACTCGAAGTTCAGTGCCGACCTCGATACCTTCGGCCTTTTCAGTTCGGAATTCTCTAAGAAAACGCTTGGCTTCTATCTTATTTTTAGCAAAAAATCCTTTTTTAGGCTTGTTGACTAATTTTTCGCGGATATCTTCATAACCTAATTGAATCGCTGAATAACCTTCTTTTTCTTTACTGCGAATACTAGTGACTTTGCAAGGGCCGGCCTCTATCACAGTTACAGGCACACGCTTGCCCTGCTGATCAAAGACAGATGTCATCCCTAGTTTTCTTCCTAATATTCCAATGCTCATGATTATAATTTAATTTCTACATCAACACCGGCGGGCAGATCGAGCTTCATAAGAGCGTCTACTGTACGAGGGGTAGGGCTAAGAATATGAATAAGTCTTTTATGGGTCCTGATCTCAAATTGCTCACGCGATTTTTTATCAATATGCGGACCCCTTAAAACGGTATAAAGCTCTTTCCTTGTGGGTAAAGGAATCGGACCTGAAATACGAGCGCCTGTCACCTTAACGGTATTAACAATCTCATAAACAGACTGATCCAGCACCCGATGGTCATAAGCTTTTAATTTAATCCGAACTTTTTCTTTCATCTAAAAAACCTTACTCTATGATCTCGCTCACCACACCAGCACCGACGGTTTTACCGCCTTCCCG
>CAZLUT010000070.1:0-458 GCA_964562805.1 uncultured bacterium
ATGGCAAAAGAAAAGGGAAGAGGTGTTTGGACCGAGCGCGTTGCAACCCATATACCCACATGGGAAGAAGACGCCGGGGAAACTATCAGCACACCCGCCTATAGCGAAAGTGATATTGTAATAAAAGTTGGCAAAGGTATTTTCGGTATTCCAGTCGGTGTATTAAAATTGGCAGGGCAGGGTGTATTTGGAATTTCTGGTGTACTGGTTTCAGGAGTTTCAGAAGTTACCGAACAAGTTACATTTCAGAAAAAGTAGGCAGAAACCAAAAAAAGGGAAACACTTTAAAAATCAAAGCGTCTCCGTTTTTGTGTATTTAAATGAAATAAAAGCAATGTTATAATACGGCAAGTTCATAAACCATGGAGCAATAGTGAAAGAAAAAAGAAGATGGCCGAGAGCCAAAGTAATGGCAGAGATTCAGTGGTCAAGGGATGAGGATGCTTCGCCGGGACTTA
>CAZLUT010000070.1:468-8914 GCA_964562805.1 uncultured bacterium
AAGAATATTGGAGCGGGCGGGGTTTGTTTAGTAAGTAAGGAGAATTTAAACTCGGGGGATAGATTGCGCCTCGAAATAAATTTGCCCACAGGAGATACCATTAGAGCAAAGGCAAGAGTGGTATGGACGAAAAAATATGAAATTACCGTTTCAAAAACAAACGAAATTGGATATTACACAGGGGTTGAATTTATAGACATTCTCGAAGAAGATAGAGCTAAAATCGAACAAGTTGTATTCAACTACAACCGTGACATCAAGGCACGCCATTAATCACATAAGGTCGGCGTAGCCTCGTTTGTTTTGCCATGCGGCGAGCATCTCGCAAGGAAACCAATGGATCGCACGATTCTCGTGCGACGAGTTCAAGCCCTATCATTGAAACAAAAAGGTCTGGAAAAAGAATTTTTCCAGGTTCAGGGATTTGGCTAGTGCGTAGACTAGACGGTCAAAGTCTAGCGAGCCTGCCGGAACTATTGAAGTTCCGGTCTACGGTCGGACGGGGCCTCCCTGCGTAGCCTCCCCTCGGTTGCTGGCGGCCGGTCTGACGACTAGCGGCCTTACCTCCCATAAGGTCGGCGCAACCTCGCTTGTCTCGCCATGCGGCGAGCGTCTCGCAAGGAAACCAATGGATCGCACGATTCTCGTGCGACGAGGTCAAGTCCCCTTGAATAAACAAAAAGGTCTGGAAACGAGGCGAAGCCGAGTGCAGAAGGGGGGACTTGAACCCCCACGACCTTGCGGCCACAAGATCCTGAATCTTGCGCGTCTGCCAATTCCGCCACTTCTGCATGAAGGTTTGAGTATAAGAAATGAACCCGCCCGATCTCAAGTAAAATCTGTTTAATTGTTATCAGAGGGCCATAGTGTTAAAATCCTCCCCAGGTATAAAACAATGGCAAAAAAGCAGAATCAAAAAACAGTTGCTGAAAACAGAAAAGCTTCCCACAACTATCACCTTTTAGAGAGGTGGGAGGCTGGAATTGTCCTTTTAGGACCAGAGGTGAAGTCTGCCCGCCAGGGAAGAGTGAATTTAGGCGATAGTTATGTTAGAATACAGGGCGAAGAGGTTTTTGTAGTAAATCTTCATATTTCACCTTATTCCAAATGTGGGGATAGAATCCTGGATCCCACGCGCCAAAGAAAGCTCCTATTAAATAGAAGCGAAATTGAAGAATTAATCGGAAAGATTAGCCGTAAGGGTTTAACTTGTGTGCCAACCAAGTTATACTTTAAGAGAGGAGTTATTAAGCTCCAAATCGCTCTTTGTAAAGGAAAGCAAGATTACGACAAGCGACAAGATCTTAAGAAAAAAGCTCATCAGCGCGAAATGGATCGCGCGATGAAGCGACCTCGATAAATAGTTATGGGGGCGAATTAGGTTCGACAGGACGCTTTCACGTAATGTGTGCATGCAGAGGTTCTAGGCGGCCTCTTTAAAAACCTAGACAATGTAGATGCTGATAAAGCAATAAGCCCGAGGGTTGATGTTGTTAACATTACCCCAATGGCTTTACCAATCGCTGCTTAATTGCTAGCGACGTCTTCTAAGTCTATTTCCGCGGGACTTTAAAGGCGACAATTAGCGGGATCGCTTAAGGTCATGTCTAAGGGGCCTTGAGTTAAACTTTCTTAGACTCGCTCTTACTTATCCTGCTTCTGGGAGAAGTAAGAGTCAAAACTAAATCAGAAGATAAGCATGTAGTGCCATTACGACAGTTGGCTTCTGGACGGGAGTGCAATTCTCCCCGCCTCCACCATAATAAAACGGGGACACGTGCTTTTCTGGGTGAGCCAGGAAAGAAGCGCGTGTCCCCATTTTTTTTAACTCCCCCAGCCCCTCTTAATTTAAGAGGGGAGTTTTGTAGGGCTCCTCCCCTTAAGTTAAGGGGAGGTCAGGTGGGGTTAAATATTGTTTCCCGTGGTTTTTTTGGATGATCTTCGATAGAATCACGGTATGTTTCGGATATTCAAATTTTTTCTTTTTATAGTAATTATCACTATTTCTTTCATTTCCGGAGAATCTCTCCAAGCAAGCGATCAAAAATGTCAAATAGTTCAATTAGAGGGATCAGTTAATCTTGAGTTTCCGGACGGTTCCAAACAGGAAGCGGAAGTAGGGGATTATCTGCCGGAAGATACGATTGTTAAAACAGGCGGGGATTCGAGCGCTGTGCTTACCTATGATGCTAAAGGAGAAAACTTAGTTCAGGTCGGAGCTAATTCGCAAATTCAAGTAGTCACCATTAAACCGGCAGATTTAACGCTAAAGTCGGGGCAGCTATTCGCAAAAGTAAAAAAAGTAGGGAATATTAAATCTTTTAAAATTAGTACGCCCGTGTGCGTTGCCGCCGTGAGAGGCACCGAGTATTCAGTTGATCACACGAACGACGGTTCTCAAGTGAAGGTGTTTGAGAACCAGGTTGATGTTTCGAGCGTTGATAGCGCGGGAAATATACAAGAAACCACGGTTCTCAACCAGGGAAGCAAATTAAGCGTTGATTTAAAAAGACGATTCAGCAAAGTCTTTAATCTAAGCGGAAGAGATAAGAGGCTCAAGAAGCGGTTTGAAGAGAGGATGAATAGGATCAACTTCAAAAAAATCCGTGCGAAATATCCCTTATTACGAAAAGACGGAAAGAAGAAATTTAAAGAACGTTTCGCTGATCGATTTAAGGAAAGACAGGCTAAAAAGCGCGCCAAAAAAGCAAAACGTAAAAATTAATATTAAGAAACATGTTTTCTCTTCGAGTATAATTGACTCTATTTTTCATATAGGAGGTTTCAGAAATGACGGGAAAAATCGGACATTTTCTTATTGGATTGGTAATTGGCTTATTGCTTAGTGTTTTTACATCAAACTCAGCTTATGCGGCTGATTACACAAAGGTTAAGGCAGTAGGGCAAGCCAAAAACAAAAAGCTCGCACGAATAGCTGCCAGGGAAGGCGCCTTTGAAAAATATTTGGGCACCTTAGATTCCCAAAGAGTTAAATTAATCGAGCCTCTGAAGCCTCAAATTTATTCAAATTTAGAAACTTATGTCCCTGAGATAGTCGAAATAGGGGAGCCCGAAAAAAGAGGTAGATTGTGGTCGATTTATGTGATGGCTTCCATCAATGAGACTGCCATCGAGCAATTGATCTCTGAAAATCTCGGACGTTCCGTAAGCGGGGGCAAAACAGCCATTTCTGAACCGCCCTATCTTTCTTTTATTTTTATCGCAAGAAGAGTTGCCGAGGTCGAAAGCTACAAGGCGCGAGAGGTTGATGAGGGTACGGCGCATGAAAGTGAAGTTGATGATGAGGCAGGAACAGTGGACTATGATGTCCGAGTTGAGACCGGAGGTCTCATAGCGCAAAAACAAGAGAAAGTTTCATATGAAGCCTGCAATATGACGGATGTGAACGCGAAAGTGACTGAGGTGTTCAGTAAGGCGGGTTTTCAGGTGGTGCCGCCTTCTGAGATTGATCTTGAGCCAGTGGATTTTTCAAAAAACTATGTTGAGCATGATAACCTAACTTCTGCGATGCGTAAAAAAGCCACTAATGCCGCGAAAGAAGCCGAGATGCCTTTTATTGCGCTGGCTACGATGACAGTGGGGCGGACCGAAAAGGATTCGGCAACTGGTATGGATAAGAGCACGGTGACAATCACTGCTCAGATATTTGATACACAGTCTAAATTCACCAGAACAATGGCTTCAGTTGGCCCGGTTCAATTTATCGGCACCGGAACCAATCCAAAGATCGCTGAAACCAACGCATTGATCACGGCTGCCACGATAGCCTCGAGAGATTTGGTGGATCAGCTCAGAGCAAAAGGCGTCTATTAAATAAAAGAGAAACGCATAACAAAAGGAAGTTTAAAATGAGAATTACCGGAACTATATTCATTTTGTTATTTTTAACTATTTGTTCTGCGGGCTGTGCCAAGGATACCCCGACCACTACGGGAGTTGCTTACATGGAGTCGGAGGATACGACTATCATGTATTGCCCAAGTTGCGGAGCGCAGTATTCGCACGGTAAAAAAATCTGTTCGAAAGACGGAACGCCATTGGTTCGGATTAAGCGCGAATATTAATTTTAAAAGTTCTATGAAGCATTTTTTTCGAATGGTCTTTTTCTCAGTTTTTCTTTCGGGTGTGTTTTTTGTTTCGAATGCAAGCGCTGCTACTGACGTTTATTACGCTGGCTTTGCCTACGGCGGTCAGTTTAAAGATATCAAAAAGAATTTCAAATATACCCAAATGATCAACGAAACCACGGACGGACGCTCGTATCTCGACGTTGTTTTTGGAGGCTTTTTCTCAGAAAATAAAACAAAGATGAACGACATTAATCTCAAGATGGGTGAGATGTCAGTATTGAAAAGCGATTCCAAAATTGCAATGGCGCTTGCGGTTACTCGCGAGGGTGTCGTGATCGATAAGTTTTCGGATATTTATAAAATCGTAGTTAACCTTTTTTGCCAAGTGATCTTTATGGATTTTGAGGAGAAGAAAATTCTCGCGTCGTACCCTCTGTACTTGGAGTATATCGATTCTACGAAAACCAAACCGGACGATGCTCATCTGAAAGAGCTGATGAGAGGTCTTTATACGGATTCTGATCATGGGATCATCGGGCTTTTGAGTGAGCGTATCGGTTCATTCCGAGTTCGCTTCGCAAAAATGCTTTCGGTCCAAGTCGAAAATATTGCGCTTAGTAATGACGCAATGGTTCAATTAAAAGAGATTGGAGACGGTATTGCCGGCTATAAAGATCAGATTGCCGGGCAATATTCTGACATCCTTTCTTCTGATTTGGGTATTCCGGTTCTTCCACCGTCGCGGGATAGTATTGGCGGTAAAATATCACTCGTTTTTTCAGACACAAAAGCTCAAAATTTTCAAATCCCGGAACCGGCCTATTCGGCGGATATTAATATCAGCAATTTAAAAATCAAAACGCTTGAGGAGAACTCTGTAGAAACTGCGTTGGCTTTTGGCGCGTACGTCCGATTCAAAATTTATGAGAAAGAATACAATCGTATTTTTTTTGATGAAGAAATCATTCACGGCTCATCCAAAAATGTTCCCAAGAGCCAGTTGGATATTAATGAAGTTGAAGCTTTTACAGGCGTTATACGGATTGCGATGAAAAAATCTATTATTGCGATGAAAAGGAATAAAAAAACACGTAAAGAATTTATTGAACCATGTTTGAAATATTAACTTATTCGTTAGACAACCACGAATTTAAAGGGGGAATTTAAAGATGAAAAAGACACTTTGTGTTTTCTTTGCCTTGATTTTTTTAGTCTCCGGAATTTCTACGGCTCATGCCTTTAAAGTACCGGGATTAAGCGAGGCGGTATCAGGCGTGAGTGCTCTAAGAGGGGGCAATAGCCAAGCAGATTATATGATTTCAACCTACATGGACGCCTCAAAAGAATATGATCAAGCTTATATACTGGCTTTGGAAGCCTTTGAACTTAAAAAGGAAGCTGAAATTTATAAGGCTGAAGCAAAGCAGTTTACCAAGGGAAATTTAAATAAGGATCCCAAGAAATTTGCGGAATCAAAAAGGAAAGCGTCCGAAGCGGCTGAGAAGGCGATTGATGAAAAAATGAAAGCTGGCGTTACGCCTACCAAGGCAGGTAAAAAGAAAATGAATAAAAGTCTTGGGCATTTTGGAAAAGGGATTTTAAAAGAAAGCATCGTTTCTCTTCAGGTGGCAAGCAGCGCTGAGCAGACTCGATCAACGATTACCAGTCTTTCCGGGGATCCGGCACAGGCAGTGCGGCTCGCGAGTTTAGCCGGACAGCTTAAAACGCTTGTATTTTTGAGTAAAAATGTGCCAGGCGATATGAGTAAGAAGAAAAAAACACTTGGAAAATACTCTGATTATTCTAAAGCAAAGGGTATTAAGGTTCCGGCCGACGCTACAAAGGCGTTTGAAGAATAACATTTAACTCCCCCCGGCCCCTCTTAATTTAAGAGGGGAGATTTTTATAGCAATTCCTCCCCTTAGTTTAAGGGGAGGTTAGGCGGGGTTAAATAGAAGAAACCCCCCCCATTTCTCTAGAAACCCCCCTAATTTTAAAGCATCCCCATTTTTGCAACGGATGATGTATTTTTTTGCCAAAAATTTGCAATTAGCCCAAATATCGGGCACTCTTTTACAGATGGCAAAACCTTGATGCGGGCGGCATCGAGGTTTTTTGTATTGTGTAAATTGCAAATGGAGGGTAACGCTATGAATGCGTTTGTGTTTTCTTTGTCTAATCAGAATCGTTTTATAACCAAAACCCTAGCCGCGCTGACGGCTTTCACATTTTTAATTACCAATACCGCCCTTAGTGCGCCCAACCTGACGGGTGTGCCTGTTTCCGGTGTTATTACACCCTCCGCTATCGGAATTAGCTTGCCCAAGGAGTTAGGCACTATCGATGAGCGCTACCTTCCTCCCAGCAGCGAACGTAGTCAAGACAGATTAATAACCTTCATTCAAACCGCTCACGCGAATGTAGAAGCCCAAAAGAATATCGAAGCGATTTTAGAAAAATTAAATGAGTCTTTGAATTCACCTATTATTGCTTTAGAAGGCGCTTCGGGCGAACTTCAAACTAAAAATTTAAAAATTTTTAGTGAAGACAGCTTTAATAAAGCTCTGGCGCAAAATCTCTTGAAACACGGGGAAATTACCGGTGCTGAAGTTTATGCGGTTAATCATCCTAAAAAAGGAAGGTATGTTGGTGTTGATGACCCCGAGCTTTACCGGGCTAACCTAGAAGCCTACAGGGCGACTTACCATTTGAGAGGAGATTCCCTGAAGTGGCTTAATAATATCAATATCGATCTCAAAGAATTAAAGAATCGTATTTTTACAAAAGAGCTCAAAGAGTTTGACCGAAGCCGCGAAGCTTTTCACAAGGAAACTCTCTCAACTTACGATTATTTGAATTATTTATCGGATTGGGCCCTGAGCCGCGGTATTGTAGATTTGGAAGACCCGATCGAGCAGAAACAATTTCCTATCTTAACTCGTGTGCTTGCGCTTAAGCGCGCGGCGAGTGAGGTGGAAGGTTTTCAGAAAAAAATAAAATCTGAAATAGAAGGACTTGTAAAAGTTCTGAAGCAAAACGGTATGGACCCAAGTTTTGTTGCGCCTCTCGAGGATCTGCCGGAAAGCCTGCCTCGGGGCGGATCCCGCGCTTATTTTGAAGAGCTTTTTATTCGCTCTCTCGATCTTAAAGAAGCGGTTGATTGGAATCAGTATCCGAGTTTTAAAATTTTTAGCGAGTATTTAATTCTTCAGGATGAAGTTGATGGTGTCCGGTTTTTTAGCGAAATTTCCCAGCTGGAAAATCTTATCATTGATAATCTCGGTCTAGGAAAAAGGGAGAGGGATGTCCTTGAATTATCTCAGGACACAATTATTTTGAACAGGATGTTCATGCTTGAGGCCTCCAAGGAAGAAGTGGCTTATTTTAAGAGAAATTATGATATTTTAGCTCCTTCTGTAATGGAAAGCCGTCTTGACGCTATCACAAACCAGTTCACTCATTTTAAAAGCAAAAGAGCGAAGGGTAACAAATATCTTAAGCAGGCCGTTTCCGCTTTATCGAATGCCGAGAGATTTTATCAGCTAGCCGTAAAAAGAGACTCTAGGTTGCTTCAAAACACATTGGCGTGGATGAAAAAAGAAAATGTGAACCGCGCTGTTTTGATTTCGGGCGGATTTCACTCGGGGGGTATTAGGCGCCTGATGAGAGATCGTAAGATCCCTTATTACCTAATTAGTCCCGCTATTACTTCCGAATTTGGCACTGAGAAATACGAAAAGCTTTTGATGGGCAGCGAATTTCAAAGTGCCGGGCAAGGCACAAAATATCAGAAACTTGAACCGACGCTTATTTTGAATAATTTTGTAGAAACCGAAGCGATGGATCCTGAGAGCGCGATACAGATTCCAATTCGTATCGCAAAAAGATCGCTTCAAACCTTAATGGAGGCTCTTCGAAAACCAATTATAACCCAAAAGTTAAACGCACTATTGGATCAATTGATGGTATCACCCCTTTTAGCCGAGTCCAAAGAAGTTGCCCTGGTTCCGGTTACTGATGATGGAATGCTTTATGCGCGCTATGGAAGCAATGCCGTTGCTTCTAAAATAAATTTAAAAACAGGGCGCGTGGAAAGTAAGCCTATTGCTGTTGAAGAATTTTCTAGGGTGGCCAGGGGCCGATCTCTTGGCGAGGAGGAGCCACGCTTCGCGGTCGATAATGAATTTAACCGGCTTAATCTAGCTGCATTGCGAAAAGCAGAAGATGAGACATTCACCGCTTATAGCCCGAGCATCGACTATTCTTCGTTCCTCATTCCTCTTTTTATAAAGTTTTTGGCCGGTGAAATTACGACCGAGGATGAAATCAAAGAAGATTGGTCGAGATGGTTCATG
>CAZLUT010000071.1:0-4056 GCA_964562805.1 uncultured bacterium
TGAGTGCAGTAAGTGCACCTTGGTTATAAGCAGTTCCAGTAACAGCTGGAATGTAATCAAGACCTGAGGTTTCAACTGTGATCGTGCCGGAGGTGCCAGGATAGTTTCGATCAACTGCCATTGAGATCTCGCTAATCTGGGTTGTATTAAAGCCGGCCGGGATATTGTCTCCTGTTAGGTCGAAAGTATAATTCCTTTTATCCCCGTTCAGATTAATCATAAAATTTGCCGTAAGACCCGCTGAATCTTTAAAGCTCACTTTCATTTGCTTGCCAGATGGACCATTTACGGCCAATACGGGTGCAGTGCCTAAGTCCTGATTCGACGGAAAATCAATAACGGACCATGCATAATCACCGTCTGCTGGGAGATTGAAATCAAAACTAAAATCCCGTGGTGAAGTTTGAGTCTGAGTTATTGTGGCTGCACCTCCACTCGTACCGCTTCCAAGCGTTGGAGACCCCGGAAGAGCAGATAGCGATCCTTGGGCGTAAGTAGCCGGAGGTACAATCGGAGTAAACCCATTTATAAGAACCTGTAAGCTGCCGGAATTTCCTGAATTATAATCATCAACAATAAACTGAATGAAAGCGATATCATTAAAATCGACTGTCGGAGAATTAAACTGAGTGAAAGGAACTTTATACAACCCTCCACCGACGGTAACGCCGGTCAAAATTACCGAATCTTGATTGCCCGAACCATCTCTGACTTCGAGCTTAACTTGGCTCTGTCCGCCAATATTGCCTAACAAGCCAAAAACCAGATCAGTTGCTCCAGGAATATAATCCCCCGTTCCCGCATATTGCAGGCCAGCCCAGCCAGGGCCACCAAAGTTATAGTCGATCTGCAGTCGATTTCCCGTAACAGGGCTTATCACCGCACTCGCATGTGACCCCCCGGTAAGAACAGCGAGCGGATAATTATCCAAGCTGGTTACATCATTGACGGTTAAAGTAGGGTCAGGCCCCATGGTGCCGGATCGACGAAACGTTTCGGCAAGACCCTCTTCACTTTCGTTCAGCAAATCCTGCTGATAAATAAATTCATTAAGCAATAAACGTGCTTCGACCGAATCATATTGTTCGGACTCCTGGTCAAAAAGCATTGCTTCATAAAGTTTTTCGATATACTCGGAGTAATCTGATGGGATCCCGCCATTAAGAACGCCCGAATTGTTGTAGGAATAGACGCCGCGGGTTGAAACCACGTATTCTTCTTGAGGCGCTTCTGCTGCAAAGTAAATATCGTCCTCGCTCGGCTCATGGGCACCTGTCGTGCTGGGATGAGTATGAGAAATAAACGATGCCTCTTCGAGGAGATCTAATACGGGAGCGTTGACTGAAACTTCATAATCATTACCGCTCGTAAAAAGCACGATCTCACCCCGTAACACTGCAATACCAACCTCAAAATCAAGATTGAGCAAATCTCTTAAATTTTCAGCTGACAAATCTTCTGCGATAACTGCTGTCGCCACATCTGATTGAAGACTCGCAATTGCCCGCTCAAAGGCATAACGCTCTAATTCACGGGGCTCTCCGCCTCGAATTACCTCTTCAGCTTCAATGGTACTTGCAATTGACAATTCTTCGAGGGGGCCTTCTTCGAAAAATTCTTCCGTTTCAGAGATGGGGGTCTCTTCTTCAGCAACTTCCTGGTCAGTTACATCGCTCAATGTAGTTGTGGGAGTGTCAATCGCCGCTTCAGGCGGTGCCAACTCACTGGTATACGCAAAGGATATTTGCGTCGGACTAAAAATTAAGGAAAACGCCAGCACTAAATGCAGCGTCCTCTTTGCAACTATTTTGAAATTTATTGGCCAATTCATTTTATTTTACCCCCTATTAAAAATAAAATATCTTCCCCTTTATCCATATTATATGACACCCGCTAAAGATACCCGGTCGATCTGCTGATTTCAAGTTTACGGCAAAATATTTCAAAAAACTTTTTAAAAGGTCTTTAGTGCTAAGTTTCATAATGTAAGCGCTTACATAAGTATATCAAAATGATCGCAACTTGCAAGTCATGGCCTGCCTTTTTGTTAGAAAGATACGAAAAAGAGGTGTAGTGAGCGAAAGCGCAGTCTCCTATACTCGAATTTAATGCAGAGCTGCTATTCCCTTGATTGCTTTAAACGTTTTATTGCTTTTTTTCGCCTTTTCTTTTTTAATAAATAGTTTTCTTTTTTTAGAACAAAAAAATCGAGCCCTTGTTTAAAAATAATAACTGCTGCAATTCCGAGTAAAAATAAAAGAAACGCAACCTTTTCGCTTTGTTGAAAACTAATCAGAAAAGCCAAAAGGCCCAAAAGAAGACAAAAAGCATAGAGTGTAATTACTGATCGGCGATGGGAAAAACCAAGCTCTAAAAGTAAGTGGTGGGTATGAAGGCGATCCCCTTTAAAAGGCGATAAGCGATTCTTAATTCTTCTAAAAAAAGCCAGGGATGTGTCAAATATTGGAAAGGCCAATACTAAAAGCGGAATTAAGATAACAACCAAAGTCGCACTCTTTTGGGCGCTTGAAATGGATGTGGTTGCAAGCAGGTAGCCCAGAAACAAGCTTCCTGAATCACCCAGAAAAATTTTTGCTGGGTTAAAATTATGCCATACGAATCCCAAGAGAGCGCCCGAAAGGATAATCATAAAAAGAATTACCAAAGGATGATGCAAGATAAAAGCAACAGCCATAATGCTGAGGCTTGCGATCAAAGAAACGCCCGCTGCCAACCCATCCAGTCCGTCAATTAAATTAAAAGCATTAACTATGCCAACAATCCAAAGAATAGTAACAGGAAGTGAAAGCCATCCAAGACTTATCGATCCGCCAAAAGGATTAGTAACTAAATCAATCTGAAAGCCAGTAAAAAATAAAAATAGGGCAACCGCAATCTGAGCGGTGAATTTAATAAAGGCGTTTGCTCCTCTTACATCATCATAAATACCTAAAATAAAAATGAACAGTGAACCAATAAAAAGAAACAATAACTCCTGACTAGCTTCGCGCAAATGCCCGCCAATATCGTTTGGAATAAAATAGATCGCGAACACAACGATCCAAAAACTTAAAAAAATACTGACACCGCCTAAGCGAGGCATCGCTTTCTTGTGCACCTTTCTCCTGGAAGGCCGATCCAAAACCTTCCAACGATGCGCTAGGTAAATGATCAGAGGTGTAATTAAAAGCGATATGACAAGCGGAAGCAATAAACTTAAAATGTAGGTTTTCATAGTTTTAGTTTAATGCTTATTCTCGCTAAGAACCATTACTTTCGAACCTTTAGAAGCTTTTGATAAAGCTGATCGATACTATTAATCAACTTCCCTTTCGAAAAATTTTTCCTGACAAAGACGGAGCCCGCACTTCCCATTCGCTCTCGAAGCCGACCATCATCTGCCAGCCGAATTAAACACCGCTCAAATTCTTTTGGCTGATCCAACTCAACCAAAAAACCAGACTCACCGTTAACAATCGTTTCAGAAACTCCGCCAACATCAGCCGCAACGACTGGTACACCGAAGCTTTGAGCCTCAATTAAAGTTAGTGGGGTGCCTTCGTTTTTGGAAGTCAGAACTACAATATCAAGCTCTGGATAAAGCAATGCGATATTTTTTTGATAACCTAAAAAATGAAGATTTTTTTCAAGATTGAGCTCTCTTGATAATTTTTCGCATTCTTCTCTGGTTTCGCCATCGCCTATTACAAAAAAATGGATATCTTCTCTTGTTTTCAAGATTTCACCGGCAATTTGAACTAAAAACTTATGATTTTTAACCGGAATCATTCTTCCAACAATCCCAACCAAAATAGAAGTATCAGGTAAATCAAATTTCTTTTTTAAATCAAACGCCTCCTTACCGGCCTTTTTTTGAATCTCATCAAACTCCAAGCCAAGCGGTATGACGCAAACTTTTGATTTATCTGCCATGTGAAATTGACTGCAGTATTCATCTGAAACTTGTTTACTCACACAAATTAATTGCGTGGTAATTTTATTAAGAAATTTTTCAATAAAACAAATTATTTTGTACTTTAGACCCTTGAAGTAACC
>CAZLUT010000071.1:4066-5850 GCA_964562805.1 uncultured bacterium
GTATGGACCCGAATCGGCACCCCTGCCAAGAAAGCTGCAGCGCGTCCGATAGCACCTGCTTTTGAGGTGTGCGTATGAACGATTTCTGGTTTAAATTTATTTAAAAACCGCCACATCTTGATTAGAGCAATAAAATCTTTCCAAAGATGAATGTCTGAGACTAATTCATTCACTTGAAGTAGGCTAGAAGCCCCGGCTTTAACCCGCCCAAGATCACACTCCTCGCCCTGCCCTGGAGTGCCATAAATTAATATTTGTTCATAAACACTTTCAGGCAATCCTTCTTTCAGTAAAGCGACATGAGTTGTGGGGCCGCCCAAAATAAGACGCGTAATAACTCTGACAATCCGGATTTGATTTTGCACGCTTAAAACATCCTAAGTTTTATTTTAGCATTAAAATAAAAATTTTAATTCGCATTCAGCCATTGCTCAAAGATAAGCACATTCCAAAGCTCTCGATGCCAATTTAATTTACCACTGAGATGCTCCTCCCATTTTTCTCTAATTAATTGGTCATCTAAATACCCTTCACGCTTAAGTCTTTCAGGCGCTAGTAGATCGCCCGCCCACTTTTTAAGCGAGGTGCGCAGCCAGCTATTCATAGGCACTCCAAAACCCATTTTCGGTCTTTCAATCAAATTTTGGGGAATATATTGATAAAGCACATTTTTCAATATCTCCTTATCCTGCTGTTTGGAGATTTTTGTCTTCAAAGGAATTTTCCATACAAATTCGGCGATTCTGTGATCTAAGTAAGGCGCACGCGCCTCTAGGCTCACTCCCATGCTTGCCCTATCTAATTTCACTAAAATATCATCTGGTAAATAAGTTAAGCTATCGGCAATCATCATATTTTCAAAAAAAGAGATGTCTGCTGGCCATTGGTCAGGAGATATCAGCTGATGACACGGCTCTTTGGAGTCTTTTACCAATTGATCAACGTCTTTCCATTGGGATACTAAATGGCGATAAATCAAATTGGGTGTTTTAAGTTTTAAAACTCGTGCTATTTTATGCAATTTACCTCCAGGGAAATGCTGATCCGAGCGAATCCGTGTTTTCCAAAAAAAATTGTTCCATTGATCTTCAGATAAACCGCAGATCAAATGAGCGGCAATCTGCCGCAACCTAAACGGTAATTTTTTGATCTTGCCCCAGATATTCTCGGCAAAATAATAGCGGTTATAACCTCCAAAGATCTCATCACCCCCGTCTCCCGAAAGACTTACCGTCACGTGCCTCCTTGTCATCTCAGACAGTAAATAAGTCGGAATTTGTGAAGAGTCTGCAAACGGCTCATCATACACATAAGGCAATTTCGGAATAACATCTAACGCTTGCTTTGATGTAACATAAAGATCGGTATGGTCAGTTCCCAAATGTTCAGCAATTCTTTTTGCAAAAGGAGCCTCATTGTATTGATCCTCCTCGAAACCGATGGTAAATGTCTTAACAGGCCGCGAACTCTGAGTTTGCATCAAAGCCGCAATTAACGAGGAGTCAACGCCTCCGGATAAAAAAACTCCTAATGGAACATCGGAAACCATACGCATTTTAACCGAATCCCGTAATAAATTATTTAGCTGGCTTAGGATTTCCTTTTTTGGCACTATCAAAGATCTTTGGATGCCCTCGTGCGCAATATTTTTTAATGACCAATAACACCTTGGCTTCGGCAATCCTCCATCTTGACGAACCTTTACAACGGAGGCCGGTAAGAGTTTATAGATGTTGTGATATATCGAATAGGGTGTTGGAACATACCCATATTTCATATAAAGC
>CAZLUT010000071.1:5860-7936 GCA_964562805.1 uncultured bacterium
ATTTTAACTGAGAGCCAAAGAAAAATGTATCACCAATCCATCCGTAATAAAGCGGCTTTTCTCCAAAACGGTCGCGTGCCAAATGAAGGTTTTTTTCCACCGTATCCCAGAGAGCAAAAGCAAACATCCCATTTAATTTACTGAGTGCGGCGTCGACTCCCCACGTAAGAAGACTTGCTAACAGGACCTCCGTATCAGAGTAGCTTCGAAAGCGGAAACCTAAACTTTCCAGCTCTTTCCTAAGCTGTTTAAAATTATAGATCTCCCCATTGTAAATTAAAACATAACGTCCCTCAGAAGAGATCATCGGCTGATGAGCTTTTTTCGATAGATCAATTACAGACAATCTTCGGTGTCCCAACGCAATACCATTCTTAGCATCAGTCCAATAACCTTCGTCATCGGGACCGCGTTTTTCTATTTCGCCAGTCATACTTCGGATGATTGTCTCCAGCTCCGAGACTGTTCGTTTTTTTTCCAAATTCCAAAAACCGACAATACCGCACATAACTTAAGTCTATTCTCTGTTATTCATTAGAAAAAATTGCTTCATAAATTGCTTCATATCGTTTCACACAAGTTTCCGTTGTAAAAAATTTCAAAACTCTTTCCCGGGCTCTTTTCCCTAAATCTATCCTCTCGTTTTCTGGCATTACAATCATCTTTTCAATTGCTTGAGCGAGAGCTGCCGAATCCCGGGGCGGCACCACGATACCGGTATCATCAACAAGAAAGGCAGAATCCCCAACATCGGTAACAACACAAGGAACTTCTGAAGACATAGCTTCTCCAATAACATTCGGAAAAGCTTCCGAAACTGAAGAAGAGACAGCAATGTCAAATGAAGCAGTTACATGAGGAACGTCTTCCCTTTGTCCTAATAAAAAAACATTTTTTTTCAGCTGTCTCTCGTTACAAAAATCCACTAAGCTTTTATTTGAAGAGGTAATTTCACCCCCCACCATCACAAAATAAACATGAGAATGTTTTTTGATAATTTTAGAAGCTGCTTCAATAAATGTTCTATGGTCTTTCACTGGATGATTACGTGTCACAAATCCAACAATAAACGCCTCACGAGGTATTTTTAATTCCTCTCGAATTTCTTGTCGGAATTTTTGGTTTGGCTCAAACTTCTCCGCATCAAAACCATTTGGAATCACAATGCGTTTATCTGTTCGATAGCCTAATGCTTCGTGCTGGATGGCACTTGCTTTGGAATTGTAAATTATCTTATTTGGGTATTTTGATAATTTGGCTAAAAGTTTAATAAAAAAAGCGGTGGAAGTATTAACATTTTGAAACGAATGAGCAGCGCCGCGAACACCCCAAACAATAGCTGTTTGTTTTCTAAGAAAGAGCTTTCCCAACTGCGCTGCTACGTTTCCATAATACATCCATCCCTGGATTAAATCAGGCTGAAGTTGATATAGTTTTTTTATAAAGCGAATAATTCCGAAAAGATCATATCCTTTAAATTTTAAATTAAATTTAAAAACCGGCACACTAAGATTACGGATCTCTGACTCTATTTCGGTCGATGATCCAAGAGATAAAACAATTGGATCAAATTTTTCTCTATCAAGACACACCAAAAATCTCGAGAGCATTTTCTCAGCTCCCCCCAACAAAAGATTTCCAATCACAAAAACAATCCGTCTTCTTTTAATCTGTATCATGCCGGTTTTACCCTCTGAGTTGATCTTGATAAACTGTCTGTTATTTTCTGAAAAAGAACCGATTTTTCCGCTATTATCCAGATAAAGTGAAACTGCATCCAAGCAATCACGAAAGTAACTTGAAAGCGGTGACGAGGACCTTGAAGGGCGGTATAGGAACCGTACAACAATAAGATAAGCGCAAAATACGTTAAAAATAATCTGGCTTCTTTAGAATTCCGCCACAGACACCACCCGCCGATAATCATCGGGATGAAAAATAACCAATGTAACGTCGAAGCCGGCACTAAAAATGAATAGCCTGATTCTATTTGCCAGGGCTGAGGAGTTAAAGCAGCTCTAAAAACGCCGTAGAGATGGAATATAAATTTATTGAAATGAATCATGATAATGGTGG
>CAZLUT010000071.1:7946-8733 GCA_964562805.1 uncultured bacterium
CAAGAGCGAACTGCTTCCTATGTAATGGTATATAAAACCAAATAAAGCAATGGAAGCAACTATCATGAGGATGCGGTAAATTCCTTTTCGAAAAAATGCAGCCCATAAACACAAAGCGCTTAAAATAACTATCGGTATATAAAATCGAATCCAAAAAAACAGTATTATTGCCAAAAGAGCTAAGATCCAGACTCTTATGTTCCGAGGGTTTTTCGAGACATTCAGAATATAATAAAAAGCGACAATTGTTAGAACCATAACCAGTGTATCTTTTAAATTGATGAGAGATGCCCATGTGAGCACTTCCCAATGAAGCAGAAAAAAAAGAAACAATATTTTTGAATATTTTTGGCTAAAACCGCACTCAATTGCGATCTTATAAAGAAAAACTCCGCCGATTACTGTTGTTAGAATGTTTAAAAATACAGATGAATAATAATGACTCCCAAAAAAATATTGTCCCAACATATTCCACCAATAATAAAGAATATGATGGCCGCCGGCCAACTGGAATAATTTCATTCGCCCGATCGGATCAAAGAATATCGTAAATGGGTTATTCCCCCGCCCTAAAAGCTCCATCCCGCCTTTAACATAAGTCACGTCATCCAATAACATCCAACTAGTGTTTATAAAAAAAGCAAAATAAAAAAATGGGATGAGCACTTTTACGCTTGCCGCTATGAATGATATTGAAAAAGAAAAATACCGCGTCAAGATAATAAAGCTGGCAAACCACACGCAAAGTGAAGCAATAAATAAACTGTTTTGTATGTGTTCAGTCAAA
>CAZLUT010000072.1:0-7039 GCA_964562805.1 uncultured bacterium
ACAAAAGGAAAGAGCCTTACAAATCACTCAAAAACACCCCGAACAGATGGGTTTAGTTAATCTGCTGCGGACCTCCGTACGCGGAGCGTACAATCCATAAGTTTCCTTGAGAGACGCCCGCCCCATTCGCTAACCAACACTATCTACTAATCACCATCAACTATTCACTATTCTTTCCGTCTTCGTTATACTACTCCATCTATGAACAACGAAATAAACGAATGGGAAGCAGTTGAAAAAGAGACTCCGCCGCCTCGTCTGGAGAAGAAGTGGGAGAGGGAAGAAAAAGAAGAGACTGGCATGGTCGTATGTCCTGAGTGCGGAAAGTATAATAAAAGCGATGCTTTGGAGTGCCTTTATTGTGAGAATCGGCTTATAATTGATTCCGGTTTTTTGGGTTGGATCTCTTATCTGACGACCCGGAGTTTTTTTGGATTCGCGCTTTTTGTACTTTTTTTAATAATGCTGGTTGTTTTATTGACTGTGTTCTAAAAAATGAGAAAAACTACTTATAAATTTTTTGGCGTTTTGATTTTTGGCCTTATTCTGGCCGGCTGTCAATCGGTAACCACATTTCATGGTCCCGATCTTTATTTAAAAGCGCCTCCGAGACCGCCTCAAGAACCGCCGGTCTATATCCAAAGAACAGCTGATATGCCGCTTGTAGCGGCTATTCCCGGGCTCAATGTTCCTTTTGCCCCACAGGGAAGCTTTCAGTTCGGGAAACTTACCGAGATGCTGGATGCTGAAAATATTCCCTCAATGATTATCGGTTATGACGATGCCGTCCATCCTTTAACAGAGGTGGCGGATCTTTTTTCCGACCAGTATTCGATCGCTATTACTCGGATTCTACCGCACCTGACACATGCGATCGAAAAAGAAAATGATATCCGTAAGGAGCAGGGCGCTCCGCCTCTAAAAGAGTTGGACATCATCGGTTACAGCCAAGGCTCAGTTTTAGCAGTGGATCTCATTATGAGACTGATTCGCTTTCGGGAAGAATACCACAGCTTACAGGAAGCGGCCGGTGATGAATGGGAATTCTTTCTTAACGATCCCGAGCTTTTGCTTTTTCAGGAAGTAGCAAAAGATTATTCGTTTATCAAAAATATCAGGATTCAAAGACAGAAACAGTTTGATAAGGATTATGACTTTCACGAGTTTTATGAACGCTTAGTCGAACGCCTAGCCAAGGCGTATGAACGGTTTCAGACTTATTTGGATGACCCCGAAAAGGTCTATCCCCACAGCTCAGTTTTTAAAGGAAAGAAAAAAGGATACCCTAGGCATTACCCTAAGATCTTTAAGTGGTTTCAGGAAAATTATTCCAAAGAGGATTCAGGCGATCTGATCTCACTGGACTTTATGATGAAATATTTTGAATACGATCGATTGATACCTTTAGATATGCGCTTTTTTTCGATGTCGGGATCATTCTTTGGCTCGCCCGAGGCGAATAAGGCGTATGGAATGCTTAAGGTGTTACCGATTGGTGTTGATAAATTTGTCGTAGGCCCCGATACTCAGCAGATCAAACAGACCCGTCTCGGGAGCCGGCATCACCTAAAGATCATTAAAGACCTTCTTAACTATGCTGATAAGAAGGGGGGCTTCCAAAAACAAGCTGAAAATGTTTATTTTATTGTCGGTGCCAACGGAGAAAAAGGTGACGGCTTGGTCGGTCAATCAAGCGCCCATTTTAGTGCCCATCTTTTATCTCAGATCCCGGTCGAAGAGCTTCTAGCTGAAACGGATGAGAAATATTTAACCCTTGAGACACGAAGATTGCCCGTTTATCAGATCACAGGCCTCAAAGTCCGTCATTTACCAGGGAGAAGATTCTTTTTCTTTAAAACCCCAGGTGTCGCTGAAATGTCACCCGAAAGCAAAGTGTACCCGTTTTTATCCGCGTTTTTGAAAAAAGATTTTAAGAAACTTGGTGTATTGCATAATAAAGAAAACCAAAAACTGCGTCAATTTATGGTGGAATTAGACTTGCCCTATACTGACGACTTAAAAGGTTATGATTTTACATTAAGGCCAAAATCACCCGGCGTGGCTATTACGGGACGCTATTTCAATTCGGGTTCTAACACAGTCGTTTGGCCCCGTGTATTAAAATCAAAGAAACATTTTTTTGATTTTGAGACAATTCAACTAAAAGGATCAGGGGAAGTCATCTTAAAGGGAACTAAGCCCTTTAGTAAAACGGTCGAGGTGAAACTTAACGTTGATCCCGGGACTAATCACTTTATCGAGGTTACCTCCGAAAAAGAAGTCGCAAAGAAAGCTTTTAACCTCGCCGTTCCTAATCTTTTTAGCTTGGTTAATAAAAACAATTTCGTCAAAATGATGAGCGGCGAGAAATAATCAGGTGGTCAAAAGAAAAGTTATTACTTCTAAGTCGATCGCTTTCTGGAAAAAAGGACCGAAGGTAGTCGGCGCTCTGGTACGTCTTTCGGATCTTCGAAAAGCTATCCGCTTGTATGAAAAAAAGGCAGTAGATGCCCTAGAGCTTCGGCTTGACGTATTTTCTAACCTTGAATTGGCCGAACTACATAAAAAAATTTCCAAATTGGAAATCCTTCCTCCTTTATTAGTTACTGTGCGAAGTAAAAAAGAGGGAGGTGTTTACGCTCTCACCGATAATGAGCGAAAAGGCCGCGTCAGGCTTTTTATGCCCTATCTTTCAGCAATTGATGTCGAATTGTCTTCCGTACATTTTTTAAAATGGATAAAACAAGAAGCTAAATATTACAAAAAAGCTTTAATTGTATCGCATCATGATTTCAAAAAGGTTCCAACCCTCCGGAAACTCGAGACGATTTTTAAAAAATGTCAAAAATATCAACCTACGCTCTCTAAATTTGCATTTCAAATAAAGAAACAAGAGGAGTTGATACCTTTGATATCTTTTTTAAAACGTCACAAGAAGCAAGGTATAGCGGTTATCGGAATGGGTAGCGCCGGAGTTGTTTCTCGAATTTTGTTCCCCATTTTAGGGTCCAAAATTACTTTCTGTCATTTTGGAAAAGCTTCTGCCCCTGGGCAATTTCCGTCTTCTCAGCTTAAGAAGCGGATAAGTAAACTGCTCAGATCTTAGATCTTAGTTCTGTTCCTCCTTGTATTTCTATACTTCTCCCTCTCTGTCTGTATAATAGTTCCATTCTGTAATCCCTAAAAAGGAGGAGCGGTAAATGGCTAAAAAATCACAAGTAGTGGAAGAAAAGATACTCGATGTAGCAGCTAAGATGGAGGGGACGATTACCTTCCGTGACCCTGTTAACCTAAGAATCAATGGCGAATTTAACGGAAAGCTGGAGACACGGGGCAATTTAACGATAGGTGAAAATGCGAAAGTAAAAGCGAATATTGATGGTGACAGTATTATCGTCGCCGGCAAGGTTACTGGAGATATTCACGCCTCTAAAAAATTATCGATCATCGCGCCTGCTGAGATCAAGGGTAATGTTTTTACACCTCTCATTTCGATAACCGAAGGTGCTATTCTTGAGGGAAACTTAAGCATGCTTTCAGCATCTCAAAATAATTTTGATTTAAAAGAAACAATGTCGCTTCGTGACGTTGCTCATTATCTTGAAGTGGATGTTCAAGTGGTTGAAGAATGGTCCCGCAAGAAAAAGATTCCTGCCTCGCAAGAAAACGGGGAATGGGTCTTTAAGCGTACCGAAATTGACAAGTGGGTAACTGAAGAAAAAGTAACAGCTTAAGTTTTCTTCTTTTTGTAAATATTAGCTATGCCTCAGGGATTACTAACTCGCGCCGAGGCAATGAACTACCTCGGCTGCGATTCCAGTCATTTAAATCGTCTTATTCAGAAAAAAGGTTTGAACCTTTACAAGATTGGAGGAGAGTTTGAGCGCTTCAGCAAGGAAGAGGTTTTACGCATCAAGCGAAAAGGCTCAATTAAAATCAAAAAACCTACTCGGGGACTCGCTGAGAAAATTGTCGATTTCTGGCAATACAATAATTTTTATATCGTCACCTCGGTTATTTTAGGGGCTGTCATTTACTACTTTTTCTTTTATTCCGGACGATGAAAAGAATTAAATTAACAAGAACCGGGTTTGACCAACTCCAAGAAGAGTTAAAACACTTGAGAGAAGTGAAGCGCCCTCGGGTTATTGAAGCAATTCGAGTAGCCCGAGAAAAAGGGGACTTGAGAGAAAACGCTGAGTATGATGCAGCGCGTGAAGAACAAGGTTTTTTAGAAAAAAGAATCGCTGAATTGCAGGAACAGTTAACTTCTGCCGAAATTATTGACGATCAGGATATTGATTCTTCCAAGGCATATTTAGGGGCTAAAATTCTACTCAAGGATTTAAAGCGGGTAAAAGAAGTTGCCTATATATTAGTTTCAAAAGAAGAAGCAGATTTAAAGCAAAGTAAAATCTCAGCGGAATCTCCGATTGGTAAAGCTCTCCTCGGGAAGTCGGCGGGGGATATTGTTGAGATAACAATTCCGGCCGGTACTCTCCAATATGAAATCCTCTCCATCACTCGCTAAGAAACGTGTCGGTATCGGCGTCTACCCAACTCCAACAATTGAGAGCGCTTTAAAAAATAAGGACAAACATTTTTTTTCTCACTTCACTTCACACGAAAAAGCTTATTGTCTCCGCAAAAGGAGGGCCGCCGAAAGTTTTGCCGGCCGCATGGCGAGCAAATTAGCATTTTGGGATGCCTTAGAAATTCTTAAACCCGAAAGTAAATATAAAGCACCCGAATGGCGGGGAATTGAGATCGAAAGAAAAAAACCCGGTCCCCCGAACCTTCGGGTAAAGTCCTCGCTCCTAAAAAAAATGAAAATTCCCAAAAATTCCAGAATATTTGTCAGTATCACCCACGAGCGCGAGTTTGCTATGGCGGTAGTGGTGATAGAGGCTTGCCCCGTTAGAGATAATCAGAGGTAACGCTTTGTCGGTAAAGAAAATCGTATAAGAATGAAAAATTTAAAGCTGTGTTGTAATTTACGGAAGTGCTATTCAAGCACTTCCTATCTCTAACGGGGTGAAGTAGATAGTGGAGAAGTATTTAATAGTTAATGCGGATGATTTTGGATTGACGCCATCTGTGTGTGAGGGGATATTGGACGCCCACGAAAAGGGCATAGTTTCTAGTACGACTTCTTTTGTAAATCGAAAAATTAGCAAAACTACTTTAAAACACGCCAAATTATTTAAAAATCTTGGAATTGGAATCCATTTAAATATTACAACAGGCGCTCCGTTGACTGCATCAAGCAAAATAAAGTCTTTAATGGATAAAACGGGGCAGTTTCGTAAATTATTTCCTCAAAACTTATACAAAGTTAAACCGGTTGAAATTTGGACCGAATGGCTCGGGCAAATCAAAGAGTTTGAAAGAATTTGGGGCAGACTTCCGACGCACTTGGACTCGCATCATCATGTTCATGCTTATCCTAAAATTTGGAAGATTTTTTGGAGAATGGCAAAGAAATTTCAGGTCCCCTTTAGACTTCCAAGAAATCAGTTTGTTAAGTCATTAAGACAGGAAGCCGGGCAGCAGAAAATTCTTTTGGTTGACAGGGTTTGGGGGAATCTCAACCCTAAAATTTATTGGACTGAGCCAAGAGTAAAAAGCGCTATTAAAAAAATGAAAAAGGGTAGCCATGAACTTGTTTGCCATCCGGCATACAATTCAAAGGAATTGCAAGACGTGAGCTCTTTTAATAAAAACAGGGAGCAGGAACTAAAAGCCCTTACTTCAAAATCAGTCCGCCAAATGTTAGAAAAAAATAGCATCAGCTTAATTAACTACAATGACCTGAAAGAGATCAGGGAATGACTTTAAAAATTCTTCTTACTAATGATGATGGATTTAATTCGCCGGGGCTTTTAGCTTTGGAGAGTGAGTTAAAGAAGTGGGGAGATTGTTTTATTGCGGCTCCACTCACCGAGAGAAGTGCTTCGGGCCACGGGGTTACTTTAACAAGCAAGATTCGAGTTAAGAAAATTTTTAATAAGCGAGAGCTTAGAGGTTATGCGATTGACGGTACACCGGCTGATTGTGTTAAATTTGCTCTCAAGATGCACTATCAGAATGATTTGCCCGACTTGGTTATCTCAGGGATTAATCCAGGACCTAACATGGGAGCCAGTATTTATTATTCGGGTACGATCGCAGCAGCCCGGGAAGCAATTTTTTCTCACATTCCTGCTTTTGCGGTATCTCTTAACAGTTATTTAAAAAAGGGTTTCAAAAAATACACTAAAATTGTCATCCCCATTATTAAAAAAATTTATCAAATAAGCGGTAAAAGACAATTATTTTATAATATTAATATCCCGACCCAACTTCCAAAGCCTAAAGGAATTCGCTCAACGCATCAATCCCACTCACGATTTGAGGAGGTGTTTATCCCTGCCGGAAAAAATGGTGCTACCAAGGCCGATTATTATTTAAAAGGGAATATTGAGCTTTTAAAAGAAACAGGCCTGAGTGATGAAGAAGCCGTGCGGGAAGGATATGTTTCAGTTACGCCTTGTCAGCTTGATGTGACTTCGTATAGGGAAATTAAGAGACTTGAGAAATCTTTTTCCAGAAAATAAAAAGAATCGACCAGATAAAAATACTAAAATTCCAAAAGTAGGGAAGCCAGTTCATTATCCGTGAGCGACAGTCCCGTCTAATGTCTCAAAAATAATCGTTACCAGATTATTGCAATTAGGGCATTTAATCTGCTTGAAAGCCTGAATGTTATTGTGTTTAGGACGATAGATGATACTTAATATCTTAGTCTTAAATTTCGATTCATCTCCAGCCCAGTCGCATGATGTACAATTATATTGGGACGTTGTCACGGCTCCCCCCTTCTTTAGTGTATGAAAACTATCGGCATTTTATTACTTGGAACTTTAAGAAATTTTTAAAAAAAATGGCAAATTTTCTCCCTATCTATATGTAGTGGAGGACGGAATAGGGAAAGTCTAGATAAGGTGATAGGCGGCAGGTGCTAGGCGGTAGGTTCACAAAAAAAACCTCTTAAAAATGG
>CAZLUT010000072.1:7049-8243 GCA_964562805.1 uncultured bacterium
TGTGCGGCACTCATGGCACGCGTCCCCATTTTTGTTATTGATTATAGGTGTCTTATTCATTATTATTCACTCTCGTTTTTTCAGCCGGGATGGCGGAACTGGCAGACGCGCCGGATTCAAAATCCGGTGAGGTTTACCCCTCGTGTGGGTTCGATTCCCACTCCCGGTACCAAATATTCAAGCTTACGGGGCTGTAGCTCAGCTGGGAGAGCACCACAATGGCATTGTGGGGGTCAGGGGTTCGATCCCCCTCAGCTCCACCAAGTTGCTAACGCAACTTTTTAAAGGGGAACCTCTTGACCGCATTCGCGGGGTTCCCCTTTAATATTTCCCCTCCACGACAAAGAATCCTTCGGATATTAAACCTGGGAAAAATCCTTTTCCCAGACCCTTTTTTTTCTTAGCGGGGATCGAACGCAACTTTTTAGTTTGTTTATACCTCGGGTATATCTTCTCTGCTCAAACAGTCCTCGCGACGGCAAGTTTTTATTAAATTTTTAAAGAGGAAACTTGCCTGCTGTGGATCTCGCAACCGAAGACACACCCGAGGTATTTTCAGCTTTAAAAGTGGGAAGGTGTATCTCTTCTTGATGAGGCGTATTTAACACATACCCCCGGCTTTCTCTCTTTTTTTCTTTTTTCACCTTTTTTCTTCCAAAACTTGAAATTGAGAATTTGTCCGGGTATCATTTTTAATGAGGTTTAAAAAAGAAGGAAAGTATAGATGGAAAACAAGAGTCTAAAGACAGAAGAAAACTCTCTCAAAAACAGGAAGGTGGTGGTACTAGTGAAACCGTCTATTTTTGGAAATTTTAAATTAAAGAAAGATAATACAACGATCGTTGGTAAAAAGTTATTTTGTTTGATTTTAGTGATGTGTATGCTTGTGTTTGGAACTCCGTTACAAGGCTTTACTCAAACAGGCGATTTCACTCAACCAGATACAGGGGATATAGTTCCAGTTATACCTGTAGATGAGATACCGGATGAAGAAGTGTTAGTGGAAGAACCAGTCGAAACACCTTCTCCAATTGAAATAGCCCCTTCGACTTTATCCAGAGAAGACAGCCCTCTTTCAGTGGCAACCCCTGACGAAGAAGAAGTTTCAGTTACAGTTGTCACTACTGACAACAAACCAATGGAGTACTATGTTGGAGATACTGTGACCAGGGAAGCACTGGAAACCCCAGAGGG
>CAZLUT010000073.1:0-8068 GCA_964562805.1 uncultured bacterium
ACCTTTTTCCATTACGATTGTGTGCTGTTTTTCTATGGTGGGGAGTCCGCCAATACCTGAACCGATCAGGACACCAGCGCGAAAAGGGTCAATTTTTTCAGGATTGATACCTGCATCATCCATCGCCATTTGAGAAGCGGCGATCGCAAAATGAACGAAACGGTCAGTTTTTCTAGCTGATTTGGAATCAATATACTGGGTCGGCTCAAAATCTTTTACTTCCGCAGCCACTTTCGATGTAAATGGTGCTGAATCAACCTGGGTAACAGGACGAATGCCGCTCTTACCCTGTAAAAGAGAGTTCCAGAATTCCGAAACGTTATTGCCAACGGGCGTGATTGCACCCACGCCCGTCATTACAACTCGTTTTAACATTTAGTAAAACTAACCTAGTCTTATTGAAGAAAAATTATTTCTTCAACTTTTCTTCAATATACTTAGAAGCGTCACCGACTGTGGTAAGCTTTTCAGCATCTTCATCCGGAACTTCGATTCCGAATTCTTCTTCCAGTGCCATAACTAGCTCTACAGTGTCAAGTGAGTCAGCACCCAGATCATCAACGAAAGACGCTTCCGGAGTTACCTCTTCAGGCTTCACACCTAATTGTTCAACAATGATCTCTGTTATTTTTTCTGGAACGGCCATTATTTCCTCCTTGGTTAGTTTGTAAAAATGGCTTTACATTAACATTCCGCCATCAACCTGCAAGACCTGCCCTGTTATGTAGTCAGCTTCATTTGACGCTAAAAAAAGCGCCGCTTTCGCTACATCCTCAGGACATCCCATGCGGCCCAATGGCACAAATTTTACAACTTCTTCTTTAATCTTTTCCGGTAACGCGTTTGTCATGTCAGTTGCGATGTAACCAGGCGCTATTGCGTTCACTTGAATATTGCGCTTGGCCAATTCTTTTGCCGCTGACTTTGTCAAACCAATCAAACCAGCTTTTGCGCTGGCATAATTAGCTTGACCGGCGTTCCCCATGATACCTACAACCGAGGTCATATTAATAATTTTCCCCGACCTCTCACGAATCATCGTCTTCGAAACTTCACGGGCAAACAGAAAAGCTGCCTTTAAATTAACTGAAAGAACTTTATCCCACTCGTCATCGCTCATTCGAGCTAAGAGTGTATCGCGAGTAATTCCCGCATTGTTCACAAGTATATTTACGCGACCTAGTGTGTCAACGCTTTTCTTGACACACGCTTCCACTTGAGCGGCATCACTGATGTCTGTTTGAATCGTAAGAATTTCGTAACCATCTTTTGATGTTTCTTCTTTTAATTTTTTCAGATTATCAGCATTGGAAGCGCACACGGCAACCTTCGCACCAGCCTCGAGAAACAATTTAACAATGGCTTTACCAATCCCGCGAGTTCCACCAGTAACAAGGGCCGTTTTTTCCTTAAGAAGCATGAGATGCCTCCTTCTGTTTCAATAGTTGATTAATTTTTTCAATATCTGTTTTTGTTTCCAAATTCTCAACCGTTAATTCCCGGTTTGTTTTTCTTGCCAAACCTTTTAAAACTCTTCCCGGAGCCAGTTCGATGAATAATTTTTCGCCCCTCTCATGAAGTGCGGTAAGAGTTTTAACCCATTGAACCGAGCTAGTTACCTGTTTACCTAAATTTTCTTTAATAGTTTCAGGGCTGGATTCAAATTGACCTGTAACATTTGACAAAAAATAACCTTGAGGCGTTTTGAATTGAATAGTTTCAAGAAGTTCGATTAGTTTTTCCTCGGCAGTCTTCATCAGCGAGGAGTGAAAAGCGCCACCGACATTTAAAACGATCGCGCGCTTAGCGCCCATTGAAGTAGCGATATCAACCGCTCCCGCAATAGCTTCTTTTTTACCGGATAAAACTATCTGATCCGGAGAATTAATGTTAGCAACTTCAATCCCGGCTTTAAGCGCTACTTCCCCGCACTTTTCAAGTGGTAAACCCAGAAGAGATATCATTCCGCCTTCCGTACTATTTGCCGCTTCTTCCATCCACTGCCCCCGATTCTTGACTAAATTTAGTCCTTCTTCAAAACTAAAAACCCCCAGTGCAGCAAGAGCCGAAAATTCGCCCAAACTTAAACCGCAAGCACCCTTGATTGCCAAATTAGAATTTTCTTCCTTTAAAATTTCTAAGGCGGCAAGGCTTGTAACGTATATCGCCGGCTGAGAATTAACTGTTTTGGTTAATTCCTCGATGGGGCCATTAAAAATTAATTCGGAGAGTGAAAACCCTAAAACTTCGTCAGCTTTTTGAAATAACGCCTTAGCTTTAGGTGAATTATCATAAAAATCTTTACCCATACCAACGGCTTGAGCACCTTGACCCGGAAATAAAAGCCCTACCATTTGATCACGCAACTAGCCCAGGTAAGGCCAGCTCCAAAGGCAACTAACAGCACATTATCGCCTTTTTTTATCCTACCCTCTTCAATCGCCTCAATTAATGCAACCAAAGTTGAAGCGGCCGACATGTTTCCATATTTATGAACATTCACAAATACTTTTTCCATTGGTGTTTTGAGATGTTTCGCAAGACCATTAATAATTCGAAGGTTTGCCTGATGCGGAATTAAAAGTGAAATATCATCCATCGTAAGACCCGCTCGTTTAACTGCCTCATCGCACGCCTCTCCCATTCGTCTCACGGCAAGTTTAAAGACCTCCGTACCGCTCATTTCAAGAGTGTGCTGTCCTTTTTGAATAGATTCTACGGAAGGGGGTATTCGCGAGCCTCCTGCCGGCAATTTTAATAAGTCACCGAATTTTCCATCTGCTCCCAAATAGGTCGATAAAATTCCTGTGTCGTCGTCGGAGTGGCCAATAACAGTAGCGCCTGCTCCGTCACCAAACAAAACACAGGTCGATCTATCCTTCCAATCAAGGAAGCGGCTCAAGACCTCTGTAGCAACAACTAAAATATATTTATATTCGCCGGATGCGATCAAGTGCGATGCCATTGTTAAACCATATGGATACCCCGAGCACGCGGCCGAAAGATCGAAGGCACCACAATTAGCACCAATTGCTGCCTGAACCAAACAAGCGGTTGAGGGAAAAATTGTGTCACCTGTAACAGTTGAAACTATGATCAAATCCAGCTGCTCAGCCTTAATCCCGGCATTTTTTAAAGCGTTTTGAGCTGCTTTGATTGCTAAGTCACTTGCGGCCTCATGGTCAGCCGCGATTCGCCGCTCTTTGATACCGGTACGAGTCTGAATCCATTCGTCGGTCGTTTCTACCATTTTTTCTAAATCAAGGTTCGTTAAAACTTTCTCCGGCAGATAATTGCCAACACCGATTATTTTTGCTCTTTGCCGGCCCATTTTAAAGCGACTTACCTTTTTTTGTTTCTTCGCTCGTCTTATGACTTCCAACTCGTCTGACGATATCAGAATTAATATCGTGCCGTACGAAATCAGCCGCTGTCCGTATCGCGCTGCGGAAGGCATAAGCTGAAGAAGCGCCATGAGCAATAATCACATTCCCGTTTGCACCAAGAAGCGGAGCTCCTCCCACCTCTTCATAATTGGTTTCTTTCTTTATTGCCGTCAGTGCCGGCCGGCACATCAAAGCGCCTAATTGTGACAACATACTTGTCTTTAATTCTTTTTTAATCAGAGACATAATCAAAGTAAAAAGACTTTCGGCGACCTTTAAAGCCACATTCCCCACATACCCATCACAAATAACACAATCGGCGCGTCCTGAAAAAATATCACGGCCTTCAATGTTTCCAATAAAATTAAGCTCTGAATCTCTCAATATACGGTATGTTTCTTTAATGGCCTCGGTACCTTTAGATTCTTCTTCGCCAACGTTTAAGAGCGCAATAGTCGGTCTTACTTTTCTAACAATTTTTCTCACGAAAACTTCTACCATTAACGCGTACTGAAAAAGCTGTTCCGCGGTTGGGTTCAGGTTGGCACCCACATCAATAACTGCCGTTAAACCATGAATAGTCGGAAATAAAGTCGCAATGCCAGGACGCTTAATCCCCGGTAAAACCCCCAGAATAAGTGTAGCTGCAGCCACCATAGCACCCGTGTTCCCCGCTGAAACAACCGCTTGAACCTCACCTCTTTTTGCGAGATCCATAGCAACTACTATGGAAGAGTCTTTGCGTTTAACAACACTTTTAACCGGCTCATCGCTCATCTCGATCACTTCACCGGCATGGTGAACTGTCAGGCGTCCTCCCACGACACGATGCTTAGCAAGCTCGGTCTTGATCAGATCTTCTTTCCCAACTAATACAATTTCTAAATCGAAATCATTAGCGGCATGCACTGCGCCTTCAATAATAGATTGAGGGCCTGCATCACCCCCCATTGCATCAACAGCGATTTTAAGCATTATGCTGATTTTTTCTTATCTTTTGATTTAACCTTAAGTGTCACGACTTGACGGCCGGCATAATGTCCGCACTCAGAACAGATACGATGCGGTCTAATTTGAGCTCCGCAATTGGAGCATTTCGAAAGTGACTTCGATTTTAGAAAGTCATGCGAACGTCTTTTGTTAGTTCTTGTATTCGAATGTCTTCTTTTTGGATGTGCCATTATTCTTTTTCCTCTTTTATTTTTTTTAAAATATTAAACGGGTTCTCCTGATCAGCAGCATCTTTACAACCGCAGGAATCCACATTTAAATTAGCTCCGCAATTACTGCAAAGCCCCTTACAATCTTCACGACATAAAACCTTTACTGGAATTGAAAGAAGCATTTCTTCCCGTAATTCCGGTGTGAAATCAAGAGAAGATTGATCCTTTTCGATCGAAAAACTCAAGTTAACATCTCTCTTGTATTCTCGCTCAATTCTCGCCAAACAGCGGCTACAGCTTTCACGCCAACGGCTCGTTACAACACCCCGTACCAAAAGAAAGCCATCGCCCTTCTCTGCCTCGCCTTTAAAAGCTAAATCTTCTATAAACTCGATATCATGGTTATTGATTTCTAGCTCGGTCGGGTTATAGCGATATTCAAGGGATACTGGGATACCCTGAGTTAATATCGAAAGATCAATTTTCAAAGAAACCCTCCTCTTCTCTTAACTTATTAAAGCTAAAAGAAATCTGTGTATTCTAACAAAAAATTATTTTTTCAAAGCAGAAATTTTATTTTTTAGCGCCTGGGCCACATAATCCGGGGCCAAACCATCCAAAGATCCGCTAAAAGCAGCCACTTCTTTGAGTACGCGCGATGAAATATAAAAATATTCCTGCTGCGGCGTTAAAAATATTGTTTCAAGCTTGGGTGCCAATTTGCGATTGGTCAAAGCGATTTGAAACTCGTATTCGAAGTCTGAAGTAGCTCTTAACCCTCGGATAAGACAGCTCACTTCTTCCTTCTTAGCAAAATCCACTGCTAACCCATCAAAATAACAAGCCTTAACCCTTTCGTTATCAGGGAAGGCACGTCGGATAAAATCGATCCGCTCTTCAATCGTAAAAGTCGGTTTCTTCTCCCGGTTAACCGCGATTCCCACGATTACCTCATCAAAGAGATGTAGGGCGCGCTCAATAACATCAATATGCCCATACGTTATAGGGTCAAAACTGCCCGGATATAGAACTTTACGCTTTTTCATAGTTGGTTTCCAGAAAGCTAATATAGGTTTCCCCAAACCGAAGCGAACGAATCTTACCAAATTTCTCCAGCAATTCGCCCTCTAACTCTAAATTACTATCGTGCTCAACAACGATTTTAGCTTTTGGGCGCAATATACCAGAGGTGGCTAGCCTCATCAAGACGTTTTGAGTCATATCTACCCTTTTGTAAGGAGGATCCATAAACACAAAATCAAAGCATTTTTCTTGGGTTTCCAGCATCTTAAGGGCGGACTTCCAATCTCGGCCAATAACTTCCGCCTCATCAGCGTCCAGATGAAGGAGCTTGATATTCTCTTTTAATAAAGTAAGTGCCGCCCGGTTATTATCAACAAAAACACACTTCGAGGCACCTCGGCTTAACGCCTCAAGGCCGAGAGACCCGCATCCGGCAAAAATATCCAGCACCGCCTTCCTATTAATATGATCACCCAGGACATTAAAAAGACTTTCTTTTACCCGGTCCATTGTTGGACGAATTTCTGGAGACTTGATAAATTTAAGTCTTCTGCTTTTAAAACAACCTGCAACGATTCTCATAATTCTTATGCTTCACCAAAAAATTTATCGTACTGTTCTATTTTTTTGCTAAGCGGCTCATATTCGGTACCCAAAAGATCGGGGTTCGAATCGATTACCTGATGAGCCTTGTATCTGGCACGCTCCAATATTTTTTGATCAGTAATCAAATTAGCGAGTTTAAAAAGCGGCAGGCCGCTTTGGCGAGTGCCCAAAAAATCCCCAGGGCCCCGCAACTTTAAGTCTTCCTCGGATATCAAGAATCCATCTTGGGTTTGACTCATTATTTGGAAGCGTTTTTTAGCTTCTTCGGTTCCCGGATTCCCAAGTAAAAAACATACCGAAGACAACTCGCCTCTTCCTACCCGGCCTCTGATTTGATGAAGCTGGGAAAGACCGAAAAACTCGGCGCCCTGGATAACAACAAAAGTCGCGTTCGGATTATCAATACCAACCTCAATAACAGTTGTGGCGACCAAAGCTTTAATCGATCCTCGCATAAATTCCTGCATTATTTTGCTTCTTTCATCTGTCGGCATACCGCCATGGACCATTGCGATTCCAAATTCCTTAAACTCAGTCTTTATTCGTTCAAAATCACTCTCAAGAGCGGTGCGGCTCGATTTATCAGATTCCTCAATTGCCGGATAAACAAAATAACCCTGCTCACCTTGAGCTAAACGTTTACGAATTGAGTCAAAAACTTTTTTCTCATCTTTCTTTAAAACCCAGTGTGTTTTGATTGGCTTACGATTTGAGGGCAGTTCATTGATGAGGCTCACATCCAAATCTCCGTAGAGCGTCATCGCGAGAGTTCTGGGGATTGGGGTCGCCGTCATAAGAAGTACATGCGGTTTATTCTTCGAGTCTCTTAAAAGTTTTGAACGCTGCTCAACGCCAAATTTATGCTGTTCATCAATAACCACAAAGGCAAGATTTTTAAAGTTGATGGAGTCTTGAATGAGAGCATGGGTACCGACCGCTAAGAGATACTCTCCCTCGTTAAGAGACTTACGGATGCGCTCTTTTTCCTTTTCTGTAAGCGATCCCTTTAAAAGAACAAGTTGACTCCGGTGATGAGGAGATAAATGCTTCAAGATAGTTCTGTAGTGCTGTTCCGCTAAAGTTTCTGTGGGAGCTAAAAAAACTGCCTGAAAACCGCACTCGGCAGAGGCTTCAAAAAAAGAAGTTGCAACTACCGTTTTTCCGGAACCCACATCGCCTTGAAGCAGGCGCGTCATGGGAACCCGGCTCCGCAAATCTTTTTTAATTTCTTGAATTGCTTTTTTTTGAGAAGCAGTGAGTTCAAACGGTAAAGTTTGACAAAAATTTTGAGTCACGTCCTCAATAGAATCAAAAAGAAATTCCGACTTTGTCTTTTTGAATTCATAGAGCCTTTTTAAAAGCCTTATTTCAAACAAGAAAAATTCATCAAAAATTAACCGATTCTTGGCTTTTTTAAAACAATCGTGAGAGGTCGGGAAATGAATTTCTTTAAAGGCTTGCTTGATATCGGTCAGCCTCTCATCTTGCAACACTTGAAGCGGTAAATATTCCTCAATACGATTCAAGTGATCGTTTATTAAATTCCAAAGACTTCTCCTTAACCCTCTTTGATAAAGACCGCTCACCAAAGGATAAATCGGGGTTATGCGGCACGAGTGATATGGGCTTTGATCCTCGGCATCAGCAATTTCATATTCAGGATTTTGAAATTGGAGCCGTCCAAATCGTCCCAACTTGCCATAAATGAAAACTTCACTGTCTTTTTTGATAACTTGCTTGAGATAGGGCTGGTTAAACCAAGTGCAGCCAACAACGCCCGTTCCGTCCTTCAGCACAATCTGAAAATGTCCTCGCCCCCTAAAATAACGCGCATGTGCTGCTACAATCTTCCCTTTTACGGTAGCCGTCTCGCCTTCGGTGAGTTCTTTT
>CAZLUT010000074.1:0-3917 GCA_964562805.1 uncultured bacterium
AGAGCCGAAAAGGAATATGCTCGAATTAATGATTATACTGCTCTTTTTGAAAAGCGTGAAATTGTTGAGGGGGAGGTTAAAGAATCTGTTTACGAGATTAAATTTTTAAAACCATTTTATTTGTACTTAAAAGAGATTGAAGGAAAATACAAAGATACCGAAATTTATTTTTCTCCAGTACTTAACGATGGCCGGTTATATGTAAAGCCGGGCGGAGTTGTGGGCACAGTTTTGAAGACGCTCCAAATAAAAGGCGTCCCTTTGGACGTTGATGCAAAGGTTGTTAAAAAAGATAACCGTCATCCGATTAGCGAGTTTGGTATCGGCAGCTTTCTTGAGAAATACTCTAAAGATTTTGAGCGAGGAATTAGGCGAAGGGAGTTGTTTATTGAAATTCAGGATAAAAATTTAGAAGGTGAGAAAGGTGATCAGATTGAACTTATTCTAAAAAATAAAAAAAACCTCCCGGATTATTATGCCTACCGAACCTTAGCTTTTTTCACAAAGCCAAGCTATTTGCCTTCTGAGATCAAAGTGTTTAACGAGGATGGAGAATTACTTGAATATTACCGTTATTCTGATATTGAAGTAAATACCGGACTCGAATTAGAGGATTTTCTACCCGACACTGATAGGGAGCCGAACAGCTGATCCCCGATTAAATTCTTAGATCTCCGACCTCAGATCTAAGATCTGCCTCTAGTAATGGTTGCCGCGCCAAGCGGTTTTCTTTTTAATTAAGATATACCAAAATGAGTTTAATAGTATTCCCAGAACAATGAGTATGCTTAGCGGGTAGAGAAGCGCTGCCCAGCCCGGCATTTTTCCTAAAAAATTCAGGAGCCATCTGACAAAAACGCTAAGAAGAAAAGTAAACAAAGACAAAAATAAGGTGGTTGCTGGAACGGGATAAAAAAGACAAATGAGCAACAGTAAGAATGGCACAAACCCAAAAATAAAAAGATTAGTAGATGCTATCAAAATTTTTAGAGCGTCGTGCTTTGATAAGTGTGTGAAAATCCTCCGCCAACCCCGCCAAGCGCTTGAAAAATTATTGTACATTCTGGTTTTTAGGGCGTGTATTCCGATTTCAACTCTGAAGGGAATATGAAGTTTTTTTGCTCTCTCTGAAAGAGCCACATCTTCCAACAGCTCTTCTTTAACTGCTTCGTGTCCCCCGATTTGTTCATATGACTTACGGCTAAATAATATATATTGCCCATTCGCAAATCCAAGTCTACTTTTCGGATTGTTGAGTTTTTCGATGGGGTACCAGAGCGTCATGAGTCCGCTTGTGATCGGCTGAATTAATTTTTCAGCAAGGGTTTGACAATCCATGCGGGAGAGGAAAGTTAAGAAGCCGGTATTATTTTTAATAGCTTCCTGAAGGCCCAATTTTAAACTTAAAGGGTAGTGGGTAGTATCGGCATCGGAAAAAAGAAACCAATCGCCTTTTGCCTCACGGATTCCCTGATGAATTGCATAGTTTTTTCCGCTCCAATTCTCACCGCTTTTATGCAGATGAATTACTTTAAGGTTAGGTATTGATGATTTTAGGTTATCCAGAATAAGACCGGTTTCATCGGTTGAACGGTCATTAATAACGATAATTTCAAAAGCCGGATAATCGGCTTTTGAAAGGCTTTTTAAACATTGCTCAATATTGAGCGCTTCATTTCGAGCAGGGATGATAACAGACATAAATGGGTATGAAGTGATTGTTCCGGAGTCAATCTTACGGGGGATGGGGAAACGTTTCAAAGTAAACCAAATTTTAAAAAGACAAAACAACCATATGCTCGTTAGAAAATAAAGAGAAAAAACAAAAAATGTATTCACAGATTGCCTTTAAATTAACATAATTGCATCAATGTTTTATCAATACAGCTAATTATACCGTTGGAGCAAAAAATGAAATCAAAAATATTCTCTTTTGTAGTTATTGCACTTTTATTTTTTACCGCAAATTCTTTTGCGGCTAAGCAAAATGAGCCGGTTGCTCGCGTGGGGGATGATGTGATTTTGCTGGAGGAAGTTAATGAAAATGCAAAAAAGGGTCTTTTAAATATTGAGATGAAAGTGTACGAGGTGAAAAAAGACGCCTTGAACAAACTAATTGAGGATCGGCTTCTTGAGCGTGAGGCGAGGTCGCTTGGGATATCCGCGGATGAATTAAGAAAAAATATTAAATCAAGAGCCAAACCGGTAACCGAAGAGGATATTAAAAAATATTACGAGGCAAACAAGGCAAGGATTAAAAAAGAATTTGATATAGTGAGAAGTAATATTGAAAATTTTTTAAAGAAAAAACAAGGAACGGACGCATACAAAGGCTCGATTAAGGAATTGCGCGAGAAACATCCTGTGACGATTTATCTGGAGCCGCCCCGTTTTGATGTAAAATTGCCGAAAAAAGCAATTGTGTTGGGAGATAAAAATGCTCCCGTCACGATTGTAGAATTTACTGATTTAGAATGTCCTTATTGCAAAAGAGGGTCGGCCACAATCAAGGAAATATTTAAAAAATACCCGGGAAAGGTAAGGGTTGTGCACCGTGATTTCCCATTAGCGTTTCACAAAAACGCAAAAACGGCCGCAGCTGCTGTCCGATGCGCCGATGAGCAAAATCAGTTTTGGGCATATAAAGAAACACTTTTTAATAACCAGAGGACACTTGATAAAGAAAACCTTATTCGGCACGCGGCCGGTCTGGGGCTTGACACCAAAAAACTCCGGGCATGCATTGATTCCGGGCGCTACGATGAAGTGATTAAAAAAGATATAAAAGAAGGTAAGAGTTATGGTGTGACAGGAACGCCCGCCTTTTTTGTAAACGGGATATTCGTTAAGGGAGCCAAACCGTATGGGTATTTTGCAGAAATAGTCGAAGGAGAGCTAGCGCGCCGTGACTAAGGTTTGGATTCGCCAGTGGATTGAAAAAGATCTTGAGGACATTGAAAAACATATCATTATTGTGGGGGAATTGGCAAGCGACTGCGGGGTTTGCAAAGAAATTGGTCTGGATGTTCGAAAGGTTCGGAAGTGTCCTCATTGTGGAACCGAGTTTAAATATGTGACAACCCGATTGACGGGTGGAGCGGCCGGGCACCAGCGTTTTTTTGTAATCGGAAGAATCCGCGACAAATGTCCCGATTTAATTTTTGTGGATTATGATGATTATAAAAAGCTTATATCTAAATCAAAAGCGGAAGAATTTTTGCGGGGAAACGATTAATCTAATCAATTAAAAAAATATTTTGCGAACCATCCTTTTTTTAGTTATTGCGTGTTTAGCAACTAGCTGCACCACACAATCAAAACCATTGCTTTCCCGGGAACTAAATGAAAGAACGGATATTGTTTGGATTAATTTGGTGGAGCGGCTTGACCGGCATGATGATGAAATTATCAAAATCGATAGTGAGAAAAAAACAGTTACAATTCGAAGGGTTTTACACCCCCAAGAGATTTTTTATTACGCCGCATCGCCGTCCGGTGAATTTGTAGGGCCGGGTGAGGCAGAAATTAACCTGTATCTGGAGCCTCTCGGAATAAACACCTCGCTATTACGGGCTAAAAGCGAAATTTACGCACTCAGACGCGCTAGCTCAGTGCGGATGGATGTCTTTGATGTGTTCGATGGAGCTGTTTCGGCTTTTCCGGACTATTTGGAGCGGAGTGAACCGGTTATATTGGAAAGCAATGGGCTTCTGGAGCTCGAATATTTGGGCTATAGTCGGGATGAAGCGCGTCGTTTACAAAAAACAGCTCAAATACAGAAAGAATTCCAAGGTATTAAAAGTAAATATCAAAAGAATTTCATGCAAGAAAGCGTTCTAACGGACACGAAAAGTACGATTAATTAAAAAAAATCACATTGCTCATTTTGGTACAAATAGGATGGGATTGTATCTATT
>CAZLUT010000074.1:3927-7802 GCA_964562805.1 uncultured bacterium
ATAAGCTTAGAAGAGTGGTCGGATAGCTCAGTAGGTAGAGCGAGGGACTGAAAATCCCTGCGTCGGCGGTTCAATTCCGTCTCCGACCACCACTTTTTTGACGGGTCTAAAAAGGTCAAGTGAGGTCATGCAATTATCCAAAGAAAAAATACAGTTTGGAATCGGGATTGATATCGGTGGCACCAAAGTTTCTATTGTTTTGGGAACCCAGGATGGGAAGATCCTCGAAAAAAAAATAATCCCAACCCCTCATGACTCTCAAGCCAAACTTGCTTTCAAGCTGATTCGAATCGAAGTAGATGAGATTTTATCCAAGAGAAAACTTAAAATAAGTCAAATTAAGGGTATCGGTGTCGGTTTACCGGGTCTTTTTAATCATAAAACCGGTGTTCTTGAAGAGTCGCCCAATCTCAGAGACTGGGTTGGTTTAGATCTTATAAAATCAATTAGCAAGGCTTTTCCGCGGCCTATTCGTATCGAGAATGATGCTAATGCAACTGCTGTGGCGGAAAAACTTTATGGTTCTGGCAGAGGTCACGAAACATTTGTTTATATAACAGTCAGTACGGGAATTGGCGCCGGTATTGTGGTGAATAACAAGCTTCACCACGGAATTTCAGGATGCGCGGGAGAGGCAGGGCAATCGATCGTAAATCCTGTTGGCTGGCGGAATCACTTAGGTATTCCAGGGACCCTCGAAGGAGAGGCGAGTGGAACTGCGATTGCTCGAAAAGGTGAGAAGGTTTATAAAAATTCCAAGATTTTAACCCGCTTAAGAAAACGGGATGGAGAAATAAAGCCTCAGCACCTAAAAGAAGCTATGTTAAAAGGTGATAAAATTGCCGAAAAAGTTCTTGAAGAATCTGCTGAAAAACTTGGTATTGGTCTGAGTAACCTGATCATGATTTTAAACCCAGAAAAAATTATACTGGGCGGCGGTGTTTTAAAAGGAAAGGGCGGAGAGATTTTTTTTAATATGGCAAAACAATCCGCTAAGAAATATGCCTGGCCCCGGCCTTACAAGGCTTGCGAGATTATTAAAACCAAATCCTTAGAAAAAATAGCTGATTTGGGTGCCCTCAGCCTAGTTTTTGAAGAGTAAGAGCGCGCCCGGAGGGAATCGCCTACTACGCCTTGACGGAGCTCGGCTGCGCAGGCCCCCCTCGCTTGCTGGCGGCCGGTCTAACGACTAACGGCCTTACCTCCCATAAGGTCGGCGCAAGCTCGCTTCGATTCCTTTTTATTCTCAGATGATTTCGAGATGTTTTTAGGTAGTTTTTGCCGATGGCGCGCCCGGAGGGAATCGAACCCCCAACCTCCAGATTCGAAGTCTGTCACTCTATCCGGTTGAGCTACGGGCGCATTGAAATGATAAAGTTTATTATGCCGATAAAATAGCTATCAAACAAGTGGTTAACGGCCACGAGCCCGCTCGTCTCGAGAGGAATCTTATTGAATTTTTAAAAGATGCCTCGCAGATGCTCGGCACTTGCAAGGAACTCAATATTTAAACACGAGGTGAGCTACGGGCGCACCGTAAAAAGCATTGTATCTAATTTTATTCTAACGGCAATTCCTAATATTACCTTCATTTTCTAGCCACTAACTACTAACTACTAGTTTTTAATCAATTTTCAGCTCGTTTTTACCGATAATACAGAGATAAGGAAAGTCTGAACTGTGGAAAATGGGGGAGGAAATATGAAAAAGAATATCAGTATCGTTCTTGTAATTCTTATGTTTTTGCCGCAATTGGCTTTAGCGGATACAGCTGCAACTGACCCAGTTTCAGTTGAAAAAACTGAAGCTAAGACCGTCGGAGGTGATTTTTCCGCAGCCGAGAAACCCCCAGTTGAAAAATTTCCAACTGATGCGCCTCGCACTCGCGATGATAGTTACAATACGGCGTCACCCTGGTTCAAATTACCTCTAATACCGGAAGGCGAACCTCAACAGGTGTCAGGAGACTGGTGGGGATTTCGTAACAAATTGGCTGACAAAGGCATCACGGTTAAAAGCAGCTATGTTTTTGATGTTATAGGAAATCCGGTTGGAGGAAAAAAGAAGGGTGTCTGTTATGACCACTCCTGGGGGCTTGATATTAATGTTGACATGGAAAAATTAGCAGGATTTAAAGGTACCTTATTTCATGTTTCGGGGCTTTGGCGCGCCGGAAGAAATCTCTCCGTAGACAAGATCGGAAACGTTTTTAATACTTCAAGTATTTTTGGTTCAGAAGAGGTTAAATTTTACGGTCTCGATATCACGCAGTCGCTTTTTGATGATGTGATTAATATTAAATTTGGACGTACGAGTGCCGGGGACGATTTTGCGACTAGCCCTATTTACTGGTTTTATGTAAATAATGCAATCGATGGTAACCCTATCAGTTTACCAATTAACATGCCGTTTTTGACATATCCGAATGCGACCTGGGGCGCAAGGGTCCGAATACAACTACCTTATGATTTTTACACGAAATTCGGTATTTATAATGGTGACCCTCGAGTTGGAAGAGATTCAGCGCATGGTTTTGACTTTACAATGAAGTTTCATCGGGGGCTTTTGCTTTTAAATGAGGTGGGTCTTGAGATTGGTAAAGATAAGAAGTCAAAAACACTCCCGGGTAATTATAGATTCGGACACTTTTGGCATACCGGCAAATTTAAAGATCAGTATAAAGATACGCAGGGTAATTCATATATTACATCAGGTCTCCCTCAGGCAGAGGTTCGTGGTAATTATGGTTTTTATACCCATATGGATCAGATGGTTTATAGGGAAAATGGCACAACCGATCAGGGCTTGACCGTATTTTTTGTTACCACGACAGCACCCAGCAGTTTTAATCAATTTCCGTTCTTTGTTGATGGGGGTGTTTTGTATAAAGGGCTGATTCCAAAGAGGGACCATGATACGGTTGGCGTTGGTTTTGCTTACGGAAATTTTAGCCGTAAACTCGCAAACTCCCAGAGAGATAATCAGATCACTAATGGAGTCGACCAAAGCCCCCAACGCTACGAGGTAGCAATCGATTTTTCCTATAAGGCAGCTATTACCCCGTGGCTATTTTTTCAGCCTGATATTCAATACATCATAAATCCGGGCGGGCGTAAGGACACCAAGGATGCAGTGGCCGTCGGTGGAAGAATGGGAATAACATTTTAGTGGATAGTTGTTAGTGGATAGTGAATAGCAGCTAAGGAGCCTACGGGAAACACTACCAACTGGCCTTATGCTCAATTTCATATTCAGATTGTTCCCATAGCTTGCCCTGTATGCGAATGCTTGTTAGTTTGTTTGACAACCGCTTTACCATTAACTTAAACTGCATAATTGATTGCGCCTATAGCTCAACGGATAGAGCGTTGGCCTCCGGAGCCAGAAATGCAGGTTCGATTCCTGCTAGGCGCACCACATTCTTTGACTGCGTACTTTTATTTAATATCTGATAAAATATGATCATGCACGCAAATTTTGCAAGAATTGATATCTGCTGGACACGCATAGTCACTTATTTTCTTATCATCGTCTTTATTATGGGTTGTGCCGCAAAGGGCCCAAATACGGATGAGCTCGCAACAGGGGATAGAATTCACCAGCAGATCTTGGCCGAGCATTATATTTATACGGAGACCGAAGTTAATCAGTATGTCTCTGACGTGGGCGAGAAAATTAGCCGCGTCTCAGGTCGAACCGACCTCAATTATGACTTTATTATTATTTACGATGATAAGATTTATTCGACAGCGGGTCCTGATGGCAGAATTTATATCACAACAGGTCTGCTGGCCTTTTTAGAGAATGAGGCAGAGTTAGCTGGCGTCCTGGCGCACGAAATTGGTCAAGTGCAGTATCGCCACCCTCAATTTTCA
>CAZLUT010000075.1:0-7687 GCA_964562805.1 uncultured bacterium
TCTCATCCAAACGATACTTAAATTGAGCTCTTACTTTTCCCATTAAACGAAGTTTATAAAGCCAAGCTTCCCTGTCCAGCTCGTTCTCAAAATGGCTTTCACGGTATGTCAAAAGAAGATTCACCCAATCTTCTTCGTTTAATGCATCTTCATCCGCAGGCGTAAATCCCAAAATATCCGGAAGCATATTTTTAATCTTGTTTCGTAAATAAATTTCGTCGTTCAAGCTTTCAAGCTCTGCTTGGTACCTATCTCTATATTCTTTTCTGGCTGATTGGGCGATCAATGCCCTAAGTTCCTCGACCCTGTCAAGCTGTGCCTCTGTCCTATCTTCATGAGTAGCGCGGATGAGAGGGGCTGCTTTTAGCCGGCCTACAATTTCTTCTAAACCTTTAACGATGGGAGGAGTGACCACTAGCTCCTCTTCTTCAGCAACTGGCGCATGAGCCTCAATAATGGCATCGATGCGCGGCTCATCTTTACCTCTCCACCTCAGAATAAAACTTGCGAATGGCTCTTGATTCGCGTAGCCCGAAATCTCAAGAAGCTCGATAAATCTTTCGACATCAGCTTTGAGAACGGAAGCCGCGGCCCAATCATCAGCCGAACGAACCGCATTAAACCGAGCGACAAGTTTCAAGCGCTCCTTGTTCCAGGCATTAAGCCTTCCGGACCTCATATAGATATCTTCCGGTATTTGTCCGCTAATGTAGAGCTCTTCGAGCTTATAAATACTTTCACTTACACTATCAATTAGCTCCTGTAAAATTTTCAAAGTCTCCGGGTCGTCCGCAAAAATATCATTCATCTCCGCTGCCAAATCATTGAAACGATCCCATACTTTATAGATTTCTTCCATATCCAGCGCTTCAGCCAGATTTTTGATATGATCCAATTCTTCCTGAAATTCTTTGATTGCTTCCTGTTTTCTCTGGAGGTCGGCAATATTGGTTTGAATCGATTCATTCTCCTTGTTCTCATCATCAACTTGCAATTGAAGAATAACAGCCTGTTTTTCAAGTTCGGCGGCTCTTGCCATTAAGTCAGGAACTTTATTTTCCTCATCTGCTTTTTCGACAGCATATCTATCAGTCGCCTTTTTTAATTCCAGAGAAAGTTCAATGGGGATGCGGCTCAACAGTCTGGCAGGTCTGGCTTGTTCGGGCGCTCTGAGATCCGTGATCAAACCTTCATAGAGTTCGATCTGTGAAGTTATTCTCGAAAGCTCTTCTTCACTCGCCATCTTACTTTCTAAGAGAGCCTCATGCTCTGCCTTTAAGCTGTCACGAAAATAAGTTAATCGAATGAGAAGCTGAATCCGCGCTACTTCCGATTGGGTAAAGTATCGATTAAAATTCTGGAGCGCCACGCCATAGTGAAAGAGCTGGGCATTAACACCCTGAACATTGCCTTCATTCTTACGATACCCTTCCTGCAGCTCCTTGTATAATTCCAGGCGAGTCTCAACGGTCTCCGCCTCTTTTTGCGCCAGAAGCAGATTGTTGCGATAGACGGTGTAATGAGCAATCAAGTCATAGGCGTTTTGTGCCTCCTGACGCTCTCTTAAAGGCCGGTTCTGATCGTTAACAACTTTCTGAAGGGCCAGCTTAGCTCCCTCAACCCCACCGATAAGCCGGAACCGAGCTTCAAGTGAAATGCCCAGATCCGCAGCATCCTCAATATCCGGTGTTTGGGTCGTCCCGCTTAAGGCAGCGACTATTTTCGGCATCCAGCGGTCAAGCCTTCTTTGGGTTAACCAAAGCTGATCACTTCTCGCTTCAAGCTGAAGTATTGCTGTTTTTGGATTGTAATCAGAAGCTCTTAAAATATCCTCGGCACCCACGCTCAATTCACTGATAGGAACCAACCTTCCGTCGGCAGCTTCAGCACGCGGAGTCTGACCTAAGAGCAGATTGCTCAAGCGCAATTGAGCCTCTCTCAGGGCGTACCTCGCCTCGTCAACCTGGCCTTCTTGATAGATAATTTTTCCGCGAAGATAGGGAACGTCAAACTTAGGCCGATTTTGCCGCGCTAAAGGAAGATCGCCTTCCTTTAATTTTCTCAGGCTATCCAATTGGATCAAAAGATGATTGTGAGCGCTTTGTACTTCGCGCGTAGCGCGGGCTATGGCAGATAGACGTTCCGTGTGGCGGAATTCGCTTCTGAGTGCTGTCCGGGCGCGTTCGGTCTCTGCAATTTCTTGATACTGGCTAAACAAGGTGTGTAAAACATCGTATGAAAAGCTAAGTCCAAATTTTCCGACAGCCTGATTGGGTTCAGCGTCCCAAACAGCCGAAGTAACAAAACTTCCCGCAACTCCCTGGCGCCACCTGTGATATCCCTCAATTGATTCCCGCTCAATAGCCTGCTCTAAATCGATTAAAGCGATCGGATCTTTTCCTTCGGCGATCATTGCTTCAATTTCAGAAAGCGTAAATTCAGGAAGCTTCCATTTTTGCTCTTCCTCCCAAAATTGACTCTTAAGATCCTCCATTCCTCTATTAATACTACCTCGGTCTCCCGGTTGGATACCCAAGAGATAAAATAAGCGAATACTGTCTATTGCATGGCGCAATCTTGCCTCAATAATCTTGGCCTGAGCCTCATGCTCGAGTTGCGCTGAATCAATTACCGTTGTATCAAGCCCGAACTGGCCCACATCCTTATCCTCATGAGCCTTCTTTACAGTATCAAGGAAATCTTTTGCCACATTTTGCCGCTTTTGTGCCGACACCTCTTGCTTTTCAGCAAGATCCCGCTTCGCGTAAATCAATTCAGCGGCTGTGTAGTTGTCATTTAAGGCGAGCGCTAAAAAGACCTGTCCCCGGCGGAGTGCCGCGTAAGTTTCATTAACGGAAAGAGCTTTGGTTCTGCCTTTTTTACCATTAAGAAAATCGTAGCTCAATCTAAGGCCAAGCTCTTCGCCGCTTCTGTCCGAGAATCTTAAGCTGTCAGTATAAGTACCCTCATCCTCGGCAATTCTCAGCTCATAAGTTAACGCAAAAGCAAGCTTATCCCAAATACCCTCATCAGCCTCGGCCTGCATGTAAAGAGCCTCTAAAATTCTTTGTTTTGCCTGCTGCCAATTCTGCCAAGCATTCATACTTTCGTGCGTTAACCCGATCTTTTGAAAGAAATCTCTTAGGACGGCGGCTACCCGCTCTTCACGCTCCTGCTTTTGGTCCATTAATTTCCGGCTCAGGCGGGCGATCTCTTTTCCGTCTTCTTTTTCTATCGCGGTATCCAGCTCCCTTTGAGTTTTTGCAATCTCTTCGGTCAGGCCGGGCTGCAGCAAATTATCAGCTAGCGCTTCAAATCCAGCGTCAGTAACTTCGGCTTCGGGCAAGACCCCGATTATCTGCTTTAACTTGGCTTTTGCGGATTGAAGTTCACTTATTAGCCGTCTGAGATCCGTCTCTGAGCTGGTTAGCTTAGCTACATAAAAAGCGTACATTTCATCAAATTTGGTGATTCCCCGATAGCTAACGTATTCCGTCTCAAGCATCTCAATATCGGTCTCCCGGCTTAGCTTAACTGCAGCCTCTTCACTGTCGTCTGCGGCCAATTTTGCGTTCGCTTTAAGCCAGCGGCTAATCGCGTTCTGCCTACCTTCGAATGACAGCAATAAAAACCTCGGAACTTCCGCGCCAAATTTTTCAAGGATGTCAGTCATAACTGTTTTGGAATATACAATCGGCTGACCAGCCTGCTTATGTCTCGCGTTGATTTTCATAAGGATGTCTTGAAGCTGTCCTTTCAGCTTATCGGCGACTCTCTCCTGAATCACATCCAGTATCTTTTTAGCTTCTTGAAGTTCGCGTTCTTTCTCGTTCACCTGAGCGTCTAGCCGCGCAACTTCGATTACTTGCTCGCTGGCACTTTCAGCGATTTCAGCTTTAAGAGCTTCATTCTTATATTCAAGACTCCTCCAGTAGTAATAAGCTTCCTGCACATCGCGGATTGCTTTTACTTTTGTCATTTCACGCGTATCTAAAATGGATTCACTCATTGAATCATGGATTATTCCTTCACGGCTCATAATTGGTATCATGCGGCTGAGTAGATCACTTCTTTCCTTTCGATTCGCTTCAAGCTTATCCAAAAGATCTTTCTTTGTTTTACTTTTTTGGAAAAAGATATTGCGGCCAAACCAGCCCTCAGAGTGCCCTTTGGTAATAAGGCGATGAAGCTTGGCATTAATAGCCTTTTGCTCATCAAGCAGTTCTCTCAGTCTCTTGTAATCAATCCCCAGTATGCGAGCATCTCGAACGCTACCGCCAAATTTTTGGATGAAAAACTTCTCCATGTCATTTCGGCCAACCATGCGAACCAGAGCTTCAGCCAACGGTAACTCTGCCGCTTTATAGAGCTCGCGCCCGGCTCTAAGCCTAAGATTGATCGCGTCAATCTTATCTCCTAGCTTTTCAGCATCCGCATCCAAAGCCTCTTTTTCTAAACTGTCGATTCCGGCCGCTTTCGCTTCATCCGCCAATTGCTGCTCATAGGCTTTTTTAAGGCGTTCGAGCTCTTTTTCGAACCGGCCTTCTTTATTGTTCGCTGTGTATTCTTTTTCCACAGTCGTCTGAATCACCTTTATCTGCTCAAGATAGTCGTTAAGCTCTTCTTGTTTGTTATTGATTTGCGTCCGGATCTCTTCTAATTTCGTAACGGTCTTGATCAATTCATCGGTGCTAATCAATTTCTTTTCGTACTGAGCCTTCTGAATACGCAACAGCTCTTCCAGATCATCCAGAGTCGCGTAAAGTCCTTCTAATTCAATTAAAGTTCCTTCGGCTTTCTCTCTTAGCACTTCCATTTGAAGCCCTTGGCGTCTAAGGCGGTCGTACTGCATCAAATAGCTTTGCAGGGATCGCTGATAGATTAGTTCTTGGTTTTCAATCTCATCCTTTTGAAGACGCAACATCCCAAAAAACGACATAAAACCTTCTTGCCCCGGAAGACTAACAATAAAATTCTTCAGACCTAACCTTCCGTTCAGGTTAACGGCAAGACGATATTGACCGCGGCGCGTGTTATACGCCTGTTTTACCTGCTCCATCTCATTTTCTACCTTTGCGCGCTGAACGGCAAAAGTCTCACCGGATTGGTGCTGATAAGGATTAATCCCCTGTTCACTTAAAATTTTCTCGACCGCTTCCCGCATCGCAGGAAGAGAACCTTCTTGGAATGGCGCAGAGGCCCATAATGCTTCGGTAACTTGAGATGGCGTTATCTCATTGATCGAAATTTCACCTGGCTCTATCTCAAGAACCTGAGCGGGATCTAAACCGGTTAAAAGTTTGATAAGGAGCTTAACGTAATCACGTCTGGCGATAAGATCGGCTTGCTTTCTTAAAACATCATCATGCTTTGCCACCGCATTCAGCACATCATACTCACTCTCACGTCCTCTCACCTGATTTGCTCGGGCGGACCCAACCAATCCCTCGGCTCTTTTAATCTCAGGAACTGCCTCACCAATCTTTTTTGTTAAAAAGGCATACTGACTGAGTAGATTCGAAAGGTGCGCGAAATCTTTAATTAACGCTTCATCGTGCTGCATTAGAAACAGCTTCTCAAGTGTTCCCTGGTAAACCGGCTCGGCACCTTTTCGCTTATCGAAAAGTGTGAAGCGCACGTCGGGACCTGTTGTTGGCATCCACCCTTTGAACGAAAGACCTATCTCAGCAACAAAATCAACCTCCAGGTCAGTACCGGCAAACTCAACGCCCGTAACCCGTTTTGCAATCTCCGGGAGATTCTTTTGAAGTTTATTTCTCCATAAAAGCAAGCGTCCCAGCTCTTCAACCGTAAACGGTTTTGCTATTGCCAAATAAACCTTGCCAAGCTCTTTAGAGGTCAGTCTTTTAATTTCAGCCTTCTCATCCAAAGGCTGAAAAACAAAACGTTTGAGTTTTTCATCGTAACGGCGATAGGTATAAAAGTTACCGTCGATCGTATAAACATCCCCGGGGCGAGCTGTTTCAAGGTTGAACGGGACATCGCCTTGCTCATAATGGTCCGCATCGGTTATCAATATTTTTACCGGGGATTTAAAAACTTCAGTAACTTTAAGCTCTAAAACTTCTCTCTCTGACCTTGCTTCCGGGTACAAATAGGCAACCAGATCGTGAAGATAAGGATGCATCATTCGCAGAGCCTTGTCTTGAGCGGTTTTTTGAAGCGCTTCCTCCGGAGTTTTTGATGTCTGCGTTGCAACTTCCTTGAGTTTCGCGCGAAGAGCCTCATCAATCGCTATCGCAAACGCTTGGTCTGCGGTCAACTGAAATCCCGTTTTAGCCAAACCGGATGGATTAACACCCCGAACCAATGCATCCCGCAAAGATTCGGTTGTTTCAAACTCAGGCCCTGTAAGAATTTTAGGAAAAGACTTTATGATAAACTTGGATTCTTCTAATTCCTCAAAGCGGTCTAAAATATCATAGACCAAAAGTCTGAGATTTTTTTTGTTTTGAAACTCGCGGATAACCCTCGGTGACAGAGGCTGATTATTTTTTACCGCCTCTGTTTCCACGCGTGAAAGGTTAAGAACTAAAATTTTTACGAGGTCTTCGGAAATCTGTTCTCTCAAATTTTCTTTTGCTCTTAACAGCTCGGCGGATTCTTTTTCAACTCTCGTTTGAAGTCGTTCTGCTTCATCTTCCTGCTCTTGAATCTCTTTTTCATCCTCTGAGGTATCAACAATTTTTTCATCCAGTTCGGTTTCTGCTTTAGCCGCTTTTTGGCGCATTGCTTCCTGGAGCTTCTCTAGTTCGGCTAAATTTTTCTGAACAGCTTCAACTCGCGCCTTGCGCTCCTTATCAAGCAATAAATTTTGAGACAGATAAAAACCGGTAAGAAAGTTTCTGTGCTGATCAAATCTCTCATCAAGTAATTTATCCATATTTCGAAGCCACAACTCTCTTGCTTCAACCGGAAGCTCAGGAAGATCTTTTATCTTCGAACGGACATCAATTTTTGCCGTAGCTCTGGCCTCTTCATTTAAACTAAGATCGCGGGTAAGCTCTTCGCTTGTATAGGGTAGCTCGCCTTTAGAAACGTCATGGCTATCAACTACTTTATTCAGCTGTTTTTCCAGCTCATTATGAGCTCCAAGCAGTTCATAAATTCTGATAATGTGATACAGCTGTGCTACAACACCTTCCCAATAAGGCGTCTGCTTAAGAGCTTCGAGGCTATTAATCTTGTCCGCGTAATCCTTGAGGACTGAATAAGGAAGGTTCCGGGATGCGGCTGACTGCATGCTCTTAAGATATTCCAGCGCTTTATCCCTCTCTTCCTGAATCTTCATTTCCTTAAGTTGAGCATACGTCCCAGCGGCGGAAGTGATGGCGGAAACAGCTGCTATTGTGCCAAACACATAAGTTTTCGCCTTTTTTTCCTTACCTAATTTATTGTCAAGATAGGTCTGCTGATTTTCAAGCGCCTCCCGATCTGTTTTATTCATCTTTTTAGTATCAGGAAGCTTGTCGTCTCTTTTTAACTCGCGGTTAATCTGATTGAGCCGCCTCCTCTCAGGATCGCTGAAGAGATTGCGAAGAGCGCGCCCAATCATATTAAGTCTAAGGCCAATATAAAAGCTAGGTAACCTTATTCCGGTATAAGAGATAACGTTTTTAATCTTAAATAGCACATACGCAACAATTAAACCCCCTAAGATTGGAAG
>CAZLUT010000076.1:0-7674 GCA_964562805.1 uncultured bacterium
ATCCCGCAAAAGGGGCTCGTATTTTGGAACCCCTTTCTGATTTTAAGGAAGTTGCTAAAGCTGTTTACTATCACCATGAAATGTATGGAGGGGGCGGTTATCCGGAAGGTATAAAAGGAGAAGAAATACCTTTGATGGCAAGAATTGTTTCGATTGCCGATGCTTTTCATGCAATGACTTCTGATAGACCCTATCAAAAAAAGATCCCCGTTAAGCATGCGCTTCGCGAAATCGTTAGGTGTTCAGGTACCCGTTATGACCCCAAAATGGTGGAAGGCTTCAAAAAGGTCATAGAAAGAGAAATTATTAGCAAGGGAACTGACACCTTAAATTCTGATTTTTCTGCCGCTTAGCATTCTTTTTCTTTGACCCCAGCTGATACTCTTAAGTATAATCCCCAACTTTTTTGAAAGGAGCATTTAATTGACTAAGTCATCTAAATCTAAAAAAATAAAGAAATCTAAGAAGAGTAAGAAGGTAAAGAAGGTATCCAAGCCTAAAAAAATTAAGAAGGTTAAAAAGGTAAAAAGAATAAAAAAAGTTTCTGCACCAAAGAAGCTAAAAAAGAAAAAAGCTATTTCCAAAAAGGGAAAAAGTATTAAGGGTAAGAAATCAGTTAAAAAGAAGCCAGCAGCTAAAAAAGCGAAGGTTCTTAAAAAGTCTCCTTTCAATAAAAAAGACCTCGCGGCTTACAAATCAAAGCTTAGTGAGATCCGCGACAAGATCACAGGTGACGTTAATCGTCTCGAAGAAAATGCTTTGATGAATACTCGGGATGCTTCAGGCGACCTTTCCGGATATGGCCTGCACATGGCCGATGTGGCAACTGATAATTATGATCAAGAGCTTAATCTGGGCTTAGCTTCAACTGAGCAAAATCTCCTAAACCGCATCGAGAACGCTTTAAAAAGAATCGAAGAAGGTACTTTTGGCCTTTCGATTAAAAGCGGGAAACTGATCACCAAAAAACGTCTCAATGTGGTGCCTTATGCCGAGCTAACGATCGAGGAGCAAGAAGAGGAAGAAAAAAACAAATTTAAAGGAGTGTAATGCTCCTTTATTTTATCGCTCTAGGTCTTATTCTTTTTGATCAGCTGACAAAATTCCTGATCTTAGGGTTTCTTTCGGGGGCCGAAAGCGCCCCTGTTCTACCGGGCATTTTCCATCTATCACTTGTGCACAATGCCGGAATTGCTTTTGGTTTATTTCAAAACAACCCATATCTTTTAACCATTATTATTAGCTTATGTGTTTTGGTTCTTATTTTTTATTCAGGCCGAATAAGACAAAAAGGTCTTCTGGAGCAAATTGCCTATGGGTTAATCTTAGGCGGAGCCATTGGTAATTTAATAGACCGCTTTCGTTTTGGATGGGTAGTGGATTTTCTCGATTTTAGAATCTGGCCGGTATTTAATGTAGCTGATTCTGCGATTACCGTAGGCGTTATCTTGTTTGCATGGAAAATTATTTTTTCTTCTAAATCCCATGAATCCGATCAAAAAAATTCAGGTAACTGAAAATAATGTAGGTGAGCGGCTTGATGTTGCTTTGGCGCAGCACTTTGCCGGTGAGTTCTCTAGATCTCAAATCAAACATTGGATTGAAAAGGGGAAAGTTTTAATTGATGGAAAGCTAGCCAAAGCGAATACTCTCTTGAAGATAAATGATCAAATTGTTTGTGAAACTCAGCTAAAAAAAGAAATTCATCTCGAAGGCGAAGATATTCCACTTGATATTATTTATGATGACGAAGACTTGCTAGTAGTTAATAAGCCGCCAGGGCTTGTCGTTCATCCCGGTTCTGGCAATCCCAACCATACGTTGGCTAATGCACTCATTCATCACACCAAAAGCAAGCTTTCTAAAGGTTCGGCAGAAGTTCGGCCGGGCATTGTGCATCGTTTAGATAAGGAGACTTCGGGCCTTCTTGTGGTAGCCAAAAACGATTGGACTCACGAGCGTTTGGCGCAACAATTCAAAAAACATAGCGTTGGGCGGACTTATTGGGTTGTGGTTCATGGTGTGGTACAGCATGATGAAATAAAATGCGAGGAACCTCTTGGGAAGTCGCCTGTTGATCGCCGAAAAGTTATTGTTGATCCGGCTAACGGCAGAGACGCCGTTAGTTTTTTTTATACAAAAGAGCGTTTTAATAACGCAACACTTCTTGAAGCGAGACTTCAAACAGGCCGCACTCATCAAATAAGGGTTCACTTGAAATTTTTGGGGTATCCGGTTATTGGTGACAAGGATTACGGGCTGGTTTCTAAGCATATTAAAAGGCAGGCGCTTCATGCTAAAACACTTAAATTCAAACATCCCCGCACACAAAAGGAAATGTCTTTTGATTCAAAACTTCCCGAGGATTTTTCAAAACTTATCGCTCTTTTGCAAAAATCTTCAGGATAAGTGGCGCCTAGTACCATTAAGGTGGTAAAATTTGATCGCGAGGTGGTGGAATGCAAAAGCTATCACGATTCATTGATCCAGGAGAACATAGCGTAGGGTTTTATAAAAATGAGCGAGAGAAGCTTTCATTCATCATTCCTTACCTTAGAGCAGGAATTCTTCAGGGTGAAAAATGTATCGTTGGAGGAACAAGAGAAGATTTTGAACATGTTCAAGAAATATTTGAGAATTCAAGCACCCCTGATTTTTTTAAAAAAGCAAAACTAGCGCTTATGTTCGTTGATTATAATGAGCATATTCTAGAGGTTCTCGCTGAAGCTAAAAATCCTGAGATTTTGGGTATCCAATGGAAAAGAATAATTCAAGAGATCCTCGAAGAAGGTTTTTCAAGTGTGCGTATAGCAGGCGTTATACCCGAAGACTATAACCGTTCTCTTGATCCCCTTATTCTTGATTATGAAAAAAAAGTGGATGACTATTTTCAAAATTTTCCCGTTTCGGCCGTTTGTCTTTATCCGGAAGAAGTAAAAGAAACTCCTTTTGGCAAACAAATCAGATCTCACAAGATTCATCCTGTAAGAGCGCAAGCAGCCCAAGTTTAATTTAGGTAGTTTATTTTATGGCATCATTAATAAAACTCGGCGTTAATCTGGATCATGTGGCGACACTTCGCGAAGCGCGTGGTGCCAGCTATCCTAATTTTCAGATGGCAATTCAAGCCGCAGAAAAAGGCGGTGCCGATGGAATTACGGTACACTTAAGAGAGGATCGCCGGCACATTCAACCTTCAGACGTGTGGCTAGTTAAAAAAACTTCGATTTTACCTTTAAATTTAGAAATGTCGCTTGCCCCTTCAATTGTTAATTTTGCGCTCAAAGTCAAACCCCCTAAAGTCTGTTTGGTTCCCGAAAAAAGACGTGAACTTACAACAGAGGGCGGGTTGGACGTTATTCAAGAGTTTAAAAGACTTCAAAGGGTCATACCCGCGATGAAAGCAAAAGGTATTGAAGTTTCACTTTTTATTGACCCGACAATTAAACAAATCGAGGCAGCTAAAGAAATCAAAACAGATTTTATCGAATTACATACCGGTACTTTTGCTAATAAATCCGGCAAAGTTCAGGAAAAAGAATTAGAGAGGTTGATTCGTGCTGCAAGATTGGCCCATGAGTTGAAGCTGGGGATTAATGCGGGACACGGTCTCACTCTAGAAAATGTGAAGTTTATGAAGCGGCTGCCTTATTTAACTGAGTTAAATATAGGGCACTCAATCATAGCTCGTTCAGTTTTTGTCGGTCTCACTCAAGCAGTCCGAGAAATGAAAAAGGCTGTTTCTTGATGTCTATAAAATCTGACATCAAAAAATTAATTCCAAAGCGGAAAAGAACTTCCCATAAGGGAGACTTTGGAAGGCTCCTCATTGTTTCCGGATCTCGTAAGATGGTTGGGTGTGCCGTGCTTGCTTCTTTGGGAGCATTACGCTCGGGTACCGGACTTTTAACTTTGGGTTTTCCTAGAGGCTTACATCCGACTTATACCAAACGATTAACGGAAGCTATGTTTCTCCCACTCCCTGAAACAAAAACTGGTTCCTTGTCAAAAAAAAGCTTAAAAGAAATCAGTAGCTTTTTAAAAGGACAAAATGTTTTAGCAATGGGACCTGGTTTGACATGGGAAGCCGAAACTCAAAATTTAATCAAAAGTTTAATTAAGAGAAATACAAAACCTTTTATTCTGGATGCCGATGCGCTTTATCCCTTTTCAAAGAGAATTAAAGAACTCAAAAAAGTCAAAGTTCCTTTTATTATTACCCCTCATCCGGGAGAATTTAAAAGGCTCTTTGGGTTTAATTCCGGCAAAACTTTATCTGAAAGAAAAAAAGCGGCTATTAAAGCGTCGCTTGCCTGCGGCGGGGTAGTTGTTTTAAAAGGGGATAGGACAATCGTTGCGGATTCTAAAAAGATTTATATTAATAAGACAGGGAATGCTGGTTTAGCCAAAGGGGGAAGTGGGGATGTTCTTTTTGGAATGATCGCTTCTTTTTTGGGGCAAGGGCTAAAAGCGTATGACGCGGCTAAAGTTGGTGTTTTCTTGCACGGGCTTGCGGCTGATATCGCAATTAAAAAAATCGCCAAACCCTCATTGCTTGCCACAGACGTTATCAATCACATCTCTTCCGCATACAAAAAAATTCAATAATATTTGGCGCTTATGCCTTGGGTATATCTTTTATACTCAAACAGTGCGTTCCTTGCTTATAAAACAAGCTAAAGAACCAAGGCCAGCAACCTCGTGTACGCAACGCGTACATACATAGGTTTCCTTGCGAGACGCCCACCCTTGCGGTGGGACAACTCGTCTAAAAGATATACCCAAGACATAATTGATAGCTTTTTATTTTATGTCCGAAGGACTCTTTGTCGTGGGGGATAAGTATTGAAAAGGGGGCCGCGAATGCGGTCAAGAGCCCTCTTTTCAAAATGGAGCTTTAGCTCCATGGAGCGGGAGAAGGGAATCGAACCCTCGTAGCCAGCTTGGAAGGCTGGAGCTTTACCACTAAGCTACTCCCGCATTAAAAAGAGCGGAATTATAGGGACCCGTCTTCGCCCTTGTCAATAATAAAGGTTTATCTCAGAAACACATCTTTATTCTTTTTGTGCTACAATGCCCCGCTATGAAACTTAATCCAAAATGCTGCCATCAATGCGGCTCAAAACTTACCTGGAAAAAAGAAGAGGGAGTTAGGCGCGATTACTGCAAAAGGTGCGATCTATTTATTTACCGGAACCCTTTACCAACTGCTGTCGCTCTCTGTGTTAATAGCAAAAATGAAATCCTTTTAATTAAAAGAGGTATTGAGCCTGGTATAGGCAGTTGGGCACTACCAAGCGGCTTTATTGAAATGTATGAACAGACTGATGAGGCAGCTCTTAGAGAGCTTTATGAGGAAACTGGTATTAAAGGTAAGGTAGTCACTTTGCTGGGAGCTTTTACTCGAACTTGCTCTTATTACAAATCATTAATTAATGTGTGCTACTTGATTAAAAAAACAGGTGGCAAACTTACTGTAACCCCTGAAGTTCAAGATCTAGGTTTTTTTCCTTTAGAAAAAATTAAATCTACACCTTTCATTTCTCATCACAATGCTATTAAAGCCTATTTGAAATGGCTAAAAAAGAGTAAAAAATAGTACTTCAGCAACTCAAGCATTGAACTCTTAAGCGTTCATCATTATACTTACACCCTTTCAGATCCCACATGTGGGGAGTTAGCAAAGTGGCCAAATGCACTTGACTGTAAATCAAGCGGCTTACGCCTTCAGAGGTTCGAATCCTCTACTCCCCACCATGACTTTGAAAATTAGTGGATGAGAGTAAAAGGATTCGAAGCGAGCTTGCGCCGACCTTAGGGGAGGTAAGACCGTTAGTCGTTAGACCGGTCGCCAGCAAGCGAGGGGAGCCTACGCAGTGAGGCTCCGCACGAACGCAGTAGGCGAATCCTCTACTCCCCACCATTAGAGCTGGCGTAGCTCAGTTGGTAGAGCAGTTGATTTGTAATCATCTGGTCGGGGGTTCGAATCCCTCCGCCAGCTCCATTAGTTAGAATGCTGATTCCTTACTAAAAAAAAAGAAGATTCTCACCCCCTCGGGGGATTGCCCACCACAAGGGTGGGCGTCTCATATGGAAGATTATTTTATTCTGCCCTTTGGGCAGATGTGAGGTCAAATCCCTCCGCCAGCTCCACGGGACTTTAACCTCAAAAACCCCCCTTTTTTGACCGACCTATAAAATTACTAAAAAAATCGAAAAAAAGCTTTGACATAGGGGTTCACTTAAATAGAATCTACGACTTTTTTGGAAGGACCGTGTGTCTCCAGCAAGTGCGGTCTCTTTCTATTAAAAAGAGGTTTGGACTATTGCTGGTGTAGCTCAGTTGGTAGAGCGCGTCCTTGGTAAGGACGAGGTTCACGGGTTCGATCCCCGTCACCAGCTCCACTAAAAATTTGGTTGAGAGCTGGTAAAAAATAATAAGGGAAGGAAAGTCATCAGGAGGAAAAGAAATGGCTAAAGAAAAATTCGAACGGACAAAACCACATATCAACGTCGGAACCATCGGTCACGTGGATCATGGTAAAACAACCCTAACGGCAGCAATTACTTGTATCTTGGCAAAACAAGGACAAGCGGAAGCTCGTGCTTTTGATCAGATTGATAATGCTCCGGAAGAAAGAGAACGCGGTATTACAATTGCCGTATCTCACGTTGAATACGAAACTGAAAAACGCCATTATGCCCACGTAGACTGTCCAGGTCACGCGGACTATATTAAAAATATGATTACCGGTGCTGCCCAGATGGACGGCGCCATTCTAGTAGTTTCAGCCCCAGATGGCCCTATGCCTCAGACCCGCGAGCACATCCTCCTAGCTCGTCAGGTTGGTGTACCTGCCATCGTTGTCTTCCTTAATAAGGTTGACATGGTCGATGACCCTGAACTCCTAGAACTCGTAGAAGTTGAAATCAGAGATCTTCTCAATAAATATGAATTCCCAGGGGATGATATTCCAATCGTTAAGGGTTCTGCCCTTAAGGCCCTTGAAGAAATTCAAAGCGGTACCATTGGTAAGGAATGCGAACCAATCCTCGAGCTCGTTAAAGCAGTGGACGAATACATTCCTACTCCTACCCGTGACACCGACAAACCTTTCTTGATGCCCGTCGAAGACGTTTTCTCAATCTCAGGCCGCGGTACCGTTGGTACAGGCCGTATTGAGCGCGGTATCGTAAAGGTAGGGGAAGAAGTTGAAATCATCGGTATCCGTGAAAAGTCACAAAAGACTACGATTACCGGTGTTGAAATGTTCCGTAAGGAGATGGACCAAGGTGAAGCAGGTGATAACGTCGGTCTCTTGATGCGTGGTATCGAAAAAGACGACCTCGAAAGAGGTATGGTCGTCGCTAAGCCAGCGAGTGTTACTCCTCATACTAAGTTTAAAGGTAAAGTTTACGTATTAAGCAAAGAAGAAGGCGGTCGTCACACACCTTTCTTCAAAGGCTATAGGCCTCAGTTCTATTTCAGAACTACAGACGTAACCGGCACACTTGAGCTCCCTAAAGGAGTCGAGATGGTAATGCCGGGTGACAACGTGGAAATCGAAGGATGTTTGATTTCCCCGATCGCAATGGAAAAGGAACTCCGTTTCGCTATCCGGGAAGGCGGTAAAACCGTCGGTGCTGGTGTGGTGAGCGAGATCATAGAGTAAG
>CAZLUT010000077.1:0-6218 GCA_964562805.1 uncultured bacterium
AAAAGAGCTTTCTTAACCGTTGTCCCCTGGTGAACTCGGGGATGAGCCGCGCCCTTTCTCATCAGGTCTCCTACTTGAATAAAGCGTCTGGCCAAATTTCCTCCCGGGTGATAAAAAGCAAAATCTTCCGCTTGAAACTGAATAGCCTCATGAAGGGCAACTGCCAAGGCATCCCCCAGAGCTAACGCCGCTGTAGTTGATGAGGTAGGAGCAAGATCTAACGAGCAGGCTTCTTTAGAAACTTTCACTTCAAGCACCACATCCGATGCTTTTCCCAAAGGAGAAGAAGTGCAGGCTGTCATCGAAATAATTTTGACGCCTATTTTTTTAAGCGAAGGAAGCAGCTTGATCACCTCTTCTGTCGTGCCACTATTTGAAATTGCCAGAATAACATCATTTTTGGTAATTTTTCCAAGATCACCGTGAAAAGCTTCTGCCGGATGCACATAAAAACTCGGAGTTCCCGTCGAGGCCATGGTTGCTGAAATTTTACGCGCGATAAATCCGGGTTTTCCCATCCCGGTCACAATCACCCGGCCCTTGCCGCGGGAAGCCAAAATCAACTGAACCGCTTTTCTAAAATCAGCATTTAATTTTCCGGCTATCGTCTTAATTGCCGCGGCTTCGAGCTGAAGCACGCGTTTACCGCTCCTGAGAATAGCTTTTGAATCTACCGGCATATTTTTTTTCTTTTTAGAAGAACTTCGCGCCACTTTAAACGCCTTTCGATTTTAAGTAAGCTTCGCGGATTAATTTCGCGGATTTAATTAAGGATTTTAAATCTTTAAGATGAATCGAGTTGGCGCTGTCTGAGAGAGCTTTCTTAGGATTTTCATGCACCTCCAAAAAAAGACCGTCAACACCGGCTGCGATCGCGGCACGCGTTAAAGTGGGAATAAATTGAGGAGCTCCTCCGGATGAGCTGCCTTTGCCTCCGGGCATCTGAACCGAATGAGTTCCGTCAAAAATAACCGGAAAGCCGAAACTTTGCATCGCGGGAATAGCTTTAAAATCATTTATCAAATGATTGTAGCCAAAACTTGTTCCCCGCTCCGTAATGAGTATTTTTTGATTTCCCGTGCTTTTTACTTTTTTAACCGCATGCTCAATATCTCCGGGAGACAGGAATTGTCCTTTTTTAATATTTACTACTTTTCCAGAGGCGCCTGCTGCGACCAACAAATCCGTCTGACGGCTCAGGAAAGCCGGGATTTGAATAATATCCAGGACCTTGCCGGCTTTTTTAATTTCTTCGGCTGAATGAACATCGCTTAAGACGGGAATTTTAAAAAGTTTTTTAATCTGGGCTAAAATTTGAAGCCCCTCATCAATTCCTAAACCACGAAATGAAGCGATTGAAGTTCGGTTAGCCTTGTCATAACTTGCCTTAAAAACGAAAGGAGTGCCTAAAGATTTAGCAACCCTTGATATTTTTTCGGCATGCCTCAAAGCTGATGAGCGGGACTCGATTACGCAAGGGCCCGCGATCAAGGGAAGTTTTTTTTCGCCGAATGTAACAGAACCGGCTTTAACTTTTTTAACTTGTTTCATTTAATTTTAGTGGTTGCCTTAAAATGCATGCTGGCTGCTCTAATAAAATCCCTGAAAAGCGGGTGAGCTTTATCCGGCTTTGATTTGAATTCCGGATGAAACTGACAGGCAACAAACCATGGGTGATTTTCAATCTCCACCACTTCTACCAATCTTCCGTTGGAATAAGTGCCCGCAATCCTGAGACCTTCATCCGCTAACCGCTCTCTAAATTTATTATTAAACTCGTATCGGTGACGATGCCGCTCATGAATCTTATCATCTCCGTAAGAGGAATGAATTAAGGTGCCTTTTCTAACATCGCAAGGGTAACTCCCCAGGCGCATCGTCCCGCCCAAATTCTTTATTTTTTCCTGCTCTTCCAAAAGGCAAATAACGGGGTGAGGGGTCTTCTTATTGAATTCCGTAGAATCAGCACCCTTCAAACCCGCCGCATTTCTTGCAAACTCAATCACTGCACACTGCATTCCCAAGCAAATTCCAAAAAACGGAATTTTCTGCTCCCTGGCGTACTGAATCGCTTTGATCTTGCCTTCAATGCCCCGGTCTCCGAAGCCTCCCGGAACCAGAATTCCATGCACACCCTTAAAAACAGAAGCCAAATTACTCTTTTTTATTTTTTCGGCATTCACTCTTTTAATAACTACTTCCGAATCATTCGCGATTCCGCCATGGCGAAGCGCTTCATAGATTGACTTATAGGCATCAGGAAGTTCAATATATTTTCCCACTACGGCAATTTTTATCGTATTTTTCGGTGCCAAGGCAACATCCACTACCTTCTGTTTCCATAAAGCAAGGGAGCCTACCTTATAATCCAAATGCAAATAACGGCAAATCACCTTATCCAAATGCTCTTCTTTGAGAGCTAAGGGCACTTCATAAATTGAGCGGACATCGCGTGCTGCAATCACAGCATCTTCTTCAACATTACAGAAAAGGCTAATCTTGGCCTTCATTGATTTTGAAATAGGTTTTTCAGTGCGGCATAATAAAATATCGGGCTGAATACCAATTTCGCGGAGAGTTCCCACTGAATGCTGAGTGGGTTTTGTCTTTAGTTCGCCTGCCGCCTTAATATAAGGGATTAATGTTAAGTGAATATAAATCACATTTTCTTTGCCAACATCGTTGCGGAATTGGCGAATCGCTTCAAGAAACGGTAATGATTCAATGTCACCCGCTGTTCCTCCAATTTCAGTAATAACCACATCCACTCTTTTGCCGCGGGAAACCTCGCGAATCCGCTCTTTAATTTCATTGGTGATGTGAGGAATAACCTGTACCGTGCCTCCTAAATAATCTCCCCGTCTTTCCTTAGTGATAACGGAGTGATAAATCTGGCCTGTTGTCGCGTTGTTGGCTTTTCGAATCTGAGCTTTGGTAAATCTCTCATAATGACCCAAATCAAGATCCGTTTCAGCTCCGTCGTCCGTCACATAAACCTCACCGTGCTGATAAGGACTCATGGTGCCGGGATCAACATTGATATAGGGATCCAGCTTTTGAATCTCAACCCGATAGCCTTTTGCCTCAAGAAGTTTTCCGATTGAGGCAGAGGCGATTCCCTTGCCCAACGAAGAAACAACACCACCGGTCACAAAAATATATTTAGGCAAAAGCTTTCTCCTTTTTTTTCAAAAGATTTTCCACCATCATCAAATCTTCTTTCGTATCAACGCCGATCGAGTCAGTTCGAGACGCTATCATACGAATCTTAAAACCATTATCCAACCATTTCAACTGTTCTAATTTTTCGCGGTTTTCAAGCTGGGATGTTTTTAATTTAGAAAGCCCGAGTAAAAATTTTCTTTTATAGGCATAAATGCCCAAGTGCTTCATAAATGAAGTGTCCTCACCCGAACGGTCAAAAGGTATGGGGCTTCTTGAAAAATAAAGCGCGTAACCTTTCTTATCCAGAACAACTTTAACAACATTAGGATTTTCAAATTCTTCAGCTGCTATTTTTGGCAAATAACAGGAGGCAATGGGTGCGGTTTTTTCTTTTTTAAATTCTTTGAGGAGCCGGTCGATCATTGTTCCTTGAAGCAAAGGCTCATCCCCCTGAATATTCACAAAAGTATCATACTGCTTGAATTTTTTAGCGACTTCAGCGATACGTTCCGTGCCACTCGCATGATGCACCGAAGTCATGACGGCTTGATAACCCAGATTTTCCACGGTTTCAAAAATTTCTTTTGAATCAGTTGCTACCACAAAACCCTGAAGCAATTTTGCTTTCTTAACATTTCGGCACACGTGTTCAATTAGAGGTTTCCCCGCTATTAAACGCAGGGGTTTCTCAGGAAGTCTCACGGCTCCCAAGCGCGAAGGGATTACACCGAGTGTCTTCACGAAACGGCTCCTTTTATCGCTTCCAGCAATTCTTTTTTATCCAAAGTTGCTGTGCCCAATTTGCCTACAACAACACCCGCTGCCAAGTTAGCGATTATGGCCGCTTCGAGGGGCTTAGCGCCACTGGCCAAGGCCAGGGCAAATACAGCTATCACCGTATCTCCGGCTCCTGAAACATCAAACACTTCCTTGGCTGTTGTCGGAATCCGGTGAAATTTACCATTTTTTTCAAAAAGACCCATGCCGTCCTCACCTAAAGTCATTAAGAGGCAATCCAGTCCAAGCTTACGAATTATTTGGCTGCCGACTTTCTCTACCGGGACTTTTGAATTTGGTTCAAGTCCCACTGCCGTATAAGCTTCATAACGATTGGGGGTTAGGGCCGTAACGCCGCGATAGTAAGTGAAATGTTTCTCTTTGGGATCGACTACAACTTTTTTGCCGGCACGCTTCGCGATTTGAATCACCTGTTTTAAGAAAGGTGCCGTGATAACGCCCTTACCGTAATCTTCGATAATAACAACATCAATTGATTGAATTCTTTTTTTGATAAAACTTAATAAAGCCCGTTTTGTTTTGGCCGTAATTTCTTCGTAACACTCCTTATCAAAGCGCACTACCTGCTGATGGTGAGCGATAATTCTTGTTTTTAAGGTCGTGGGCCGCGCGGCATCATAAACGACGCCACCTGTATCAATTCCCTCTCGTCTGATTGCTTTAACCAACATCCTACCGTAAAGATCCTTACCTAAAACACCGACCGGGAACACGTTTCCTTTTAAGGTTGAAACATTGTGCGCTACGTTTAAGGATCCGCCCGGCATGAAAGACTCCCTATCAACTTTAACAACAGGAACAGGCGCTTCAGGAGAAATGCGGGTCACCGAACCCCAAATAAACTCATCCAAAATAAAGTCCCCTACCACCATGATTTTAGAACTGGGAAATTGGGAGATAATCTTCTGGAATTTTTCAACTTGGCTTGACGTCAATTTTAATTTTTGGCTCATAACTTGATTTTGCTCTTTGTGTTAGCTAAATAAAGTAACGTTTGTTGATGGGAGGGTATTGTACCGAAAACTTCAGGTTTTAACAGCAAAAAGAGCGTTGAGCACCGAGACCTGAGTGCCGAGACCTAAGTTCCGAGAAAAACACAAAGCACAAATTCCAAAGCACAAACAAAGAAGATATAAACCACAAAGCACAAATCACAAACGAATCTTTTTTTTGTGTTTTGTGTTTTGGGTTTTGGGTTTTGCTTGTGTTTTGTGTTTTGTGGTTTGTGATTTAGAAAACTTTGATGCTCTGGCGCTTTTTTTAACTTATTCCTCTATTTCTGGTGTTTTTGCGGTTTCTAGTTGGTGCAGGAAGCGGGATTCTAAAATTTTGCGGTAAACCTCTTCGGGCTTAAGACCCAGGAGACATTCGAGCGTCTTACAATCCCCTTTATAGCGAAATTTCTTATAGCAGGGGCGGCACGCGAGACCTTCTTTCGTTATTAAAAGTTCGGGGCACTTATTGATGGAGCCATAAACCTTCTCATCAACCGGGCCAATTAACGCGATAACCGGCGTTTTTAAAGAGGCAGCCAAGTGATAAATACCGCCTTCGTTTACAAGACTAAAACGGGAAAGCGATAAACAGGCGGCTGTTTCTTCAAGCGTCAATTTCCCTGTTAAACTATAGGCAGGAATCGAAAGATCCCGGGCCACTTCTTCATTAGCTGCTTTATCTTTTTCTCCGCCAATAAAAATAACGGCATCCAAAGGAAAACTTAAATGAATCTTCTCCAACAGTTCCTTGAAATATTGCGGCGGCCACTGCTTGAAATGAGCGTCTCGGCCCCAGGAAGCACCCCCTCCGGCCAAGACAGAAACGATGCGGGCCCCTTTTGGGATACCGCGCCCTCTCAAGAGATTCTGCATTCGTTTTAAAATTTCGAGAGGAACGTCAAACTCAGTTTCAAGTTCCCCGGGGAGAGTTAGGCCGATTAATTCAACCAGTTTCGCATAGGTTTGAGGAACTTTTTCACCGGTGAATCCATCCGGCAATTCCCGCTTATAATTAAGAAAATTGCCGCGTTTTTTATAGTTAAATCCCAAACGGCGCGGAATTCTAAGAAAATATTTGGCAAAAAAGGCATATTCGCGAGTTAACGACAAATCAAAAAAAGTATCATAATTATTTTTCTTGAGACTCGAATAAAATTTAAATAGATGCCAATTTCTTTTCAAAAAATTCATTCGGGAAAGCGCGTCTTTATCAAGAGAATAAATGGTGTTCGTGTTTGGATTTCTCTCAAGAACACAAGC
>CAZLUT010000077.1:6228-7576 GCA_964562805.1 uncultured bacterium
AGAACATCGACTCGTGCGACTCCATTTGTATTTTTTAAAATTTTAAGAAGAGGTGTCGCAAAGAGCACATCGCCAATTCCATAAGGGTTTACAACAAGAACTCGTTTCACAGCAGCTTTTCCGCTTCTTCCAAAACTTCTTCGGGTCTAATTTCAAGGAGTCTCTTGCACGGCTCGTTATAAGCTAAGGTTTCTTCCGAATAATCTTTATGAATATAGACTGATTTTTCTCCGAGGGGGCGCCACCTGATCGGCGAGAGTCCTTTATCCGATCTTCCAAAAAGAGATACAACGGGTGTCCCCACGGCTGAAGCGATATGGACAGGTCCCGAATCATTTGAAATTAAAATTTGAGCCTCTTTGATAAGCCATCCCAACTCTCCCAAAGAAAGCTTCCCCGCCATATCAAAAGCCGGAGCTTTAATATCCCGGAGAACCTCATCACAAATTGGTTTTTCATTTTTTGTTCCAATCACAAAAAGCGTAGAACCATATTTCTCGTGGAGCTTTTCGCCGACCGAACGGAATCTTTCGGGCGGCCATCTCTTTGAAATACAGCTGGCTGAGGGAGAAATAACGGCGTACGGCTTCTTTATTTCGGGGCATTTCTCGATGAGGCTCAGTTTATCACTTTCCTTCAAAGGGAAAAAAAGCGGAGGAAGTTTGGCAAGCCACCGAATGCCCAAAACTTCCAGAAGCTCCAAATTATATTCACTTTCGTGCTTCTTCCCTTCGCGCTTACGCTCCTCTATTGAATGAGTCAAAAGACGCCACAACTTTCTCTTGTGGCCGATCCGAATAGGAATTTTCGCTAAAAAACTCAGCCAAAAAACACGGTTTGTGGCATGAAAATGAAGGGCCGCGTCAAACGAATCCCGAGCGAGTTCACCAGCGAACCGGAAAGTGCCTAAAGGACTTTTTTCTTTCCCCTTCTTGTCATAGATATAAACTTTATCAATATAGGGATTTCCTTCGAGGGTGGAAGCCGTCTCGGGTGAAACCAAAACTCCAAGAAAAGAATCAGGATATATTTCTTTTAAAATCCTAAGGCTGGGTGTAGTTAAAAGAACATCTCCAATCCGGTCAATCCGGGAAATTAAAATGCGGGGTTTTGGCGGAAGATGAATAACACCCAAACTATTTTCATACTTCCCCTTTTTACCCGTCAAAAGTCCAGCACATGCTTCATACATTCTATCGATTGAAATCTGATCTAATCCGCCGCGCTCATCTTTGGGTTCTCTCGTAAAAGACAGGACGGAACGGCTATAGGAATCAAAATGCCCTGAATTAACCGAAATAGTAGGCCCAAAAACACTTACGTTAGGGATTCCCATTTCGTGAGCGAC
>CAZLUT010000078.1:0-7051 GCA_964562805.1 uncultured bacterium
GGGTTTCATCGAGGGGGAGGCCCCTCTTGCGGGGTTAAGAGCCTCGCCCCTCGAAATGGGAACGAAGTTCCCATATGGGCCCTCCAGGACTCGAACCTGGGACCAAGACATTATGAGTGTCCTGCTCTAACCGACTGAGCTAAGGGCCCCCTGATTATTGAAAGACCTTAAAGGATATGAAAATCTAGGAATTTTTCAATTTAATTTATTTCTAAAAGATTCATGCCTCGTGCCGCACCTTTAAAACTTCTTCATAAATCTTAAGGGTACCCTCTGCTTGATGCTCCGGTGAGGCTGGAATTACTTCAATAATTGGTAATGCCGAAATTCCAAAAGCATCAATTAACCCACCTCTAACGGCTTCGGGGACAGCAAAAATAGCCCGGCCCCAGCAAGGAAAAAGCTTTTCCAAAAATTGGGCCTTACAAATACTATGTACTGTTGAAACGTAAGGAATGCCTGTAATTTTTGAGCCGGCGGCAGCCAAAACCCGGGTCGCACGTGTGTGGGCGTGCATCAAATCAATTGACTGTTCTTTTAACACTGAAAGAAGTCCGGGTAAAGCGAGCCAAAGCCGGGGTGACAACTCACTTTTAGTCCGCGGAGCTGTTTCAAAAACTTCATCCGCAATTTCCTGAAATTTTTTTAAGCAGTCGCCCCGATGCCCCCAAAGAGCCACATGGTGACCCATTCTCTTTTCTGCCGGAAGCAAACTTAATAAATAGTTCGAAACACTGTCCGAATCAAGGTGAGTCGTTAAATGCAGAATGTTCATTTTGAAAAATCGGGCTGCAATCTAAGATGAACTTGAAGGTGTCTTGGGCTGCTCCGAAAATATTTTTTTTCCAAAATTGGTTTTGAGCGCATAAGAAAAAAAGCGTGCCAATAGTTTTGCGTTAACCTCGGGACACTTGAGTCCCGTTAGCTCTTCAACTTGAAAAGCATTTGTTTTGTCAAAAATAATACGCGGTTTTAAATAAGGCCAATAAGCTTTAAAATTATCAGCAAACAAAGCTTCTTCCTTGTTTTCGGGCACAATTTCCTCATCCCCAACAGGCTCTAATCCTACAAAAGGAACCAATTTTTTGCATGCCTGCCTCAAATCCCCGCAAGTGGGGGGTTCGGAATTAGTAATATGATAAATTTTTCCCTCCAAAGACTCCTTTGCGACAACTTCAGCTATAAAATGAGCAACATAATCAACAGGAACCAAATTTTGCTCTTCCCCTTCATAAACGGGAACCTTTAACTTGAAAATGCTTTTAGGACCGGGTAATAAGTGCCGTTTTCTTTGGATATAATGCGATAAGCGGGAAATTATTTTAAAAAAGAAATAAGGGCCTTCAAAATTTAAAGTTCGGGCCGTTTTGGAATCCCCCACAATAATACTTGGGCGAAGAACGGTAAGACGGATATTGTTTTCTTTGCAAAAATCAACGCAAATCCGCTCCGCCTGATTCTTTGTCTTCTCATAAGGGTTCCGGAATTGAGGCGGGTTAGAAATTTCTTCTTTAACCAAGCCCTCAATAGCGCCGCAGGCATAAGCTGTGCTCACATAATGAAATGAGGGAATCTTAAATTCTTTAGCAAATTCAAGTACGTGATGAAGACCTTCTACGTTTGTTTTTTTTAAATTTTCATAATTGGTTTCATTGAAATCCGTGGAAGAAGCACAGTGAACCAGCGCGTCCCACTCACCACTGCATTCGGTAACACCTAAGTTTTTTTCCTTTAAATCCCCGGTAACAAAATGAATTTGTTTTTGATAACTTTTAAAACAAAATTTTGGAACCAAAGAGCAGAGACTATTTAAAAACTTCTCTTTTCCGGAGAGTTTTTTCGAGTCTCTAACCAAAAGAGTGAGTTCGAATCCTTTTTCAAGAAGAATAGCGGCTACATAGCTCCCTAAAAATCCTGTGGCGCCTGTTAAAAAAATTCTTCTCATTTATTATTCTTTTGATCTCTCGAAATGGTTAGATTAGAGAATCAATTTCTCCTCTCAATTTATCAGCAGGCTGAGCCCCAACTAATTGCTTCACCAATTCTCCCTTATTAAAAATTAGAAATGAAGGTACGCCTTGGATTCCGTAACGGCTGGAAAGATTTGGGTTTTGATCTACGTTAATCTTTCCTACTTTAGCTTTGCCGGTTAAAGAATCAGCGAGCTCTTCAATGATAGGATTCATCATACGGCAAGGGCCGCACCATTCCGCCCAAAAATCTACCAATACGGGAGTTTCAGATTTTAAAACCTCCGTATCAAAATTCGCTTCTGAAAATTCGATTTCCTTCGCCATAAATTCCTCTCTTATTTTTACTGCTAAAACAGCCTGGCGGCATCATAGCAGAAAAGTTAGACTAGCCAAAGCACTGATTACTAGCGGGTACGGATCGATATTTCGCGCCCCCAAGTGCCATATTCGTTACAGTGAGCCTCAATTTTAAGCTCAGAATCTTTTTCGAGCCTTAACGGCACCATCAAACGCGGCTCCGCAAAATGAGAAGTTAGCTCTATCTTAAAAATTAATTCCCCGTTTAAGAACCCTTCAATCCATTGAATATAATGCATATCGGTCACAGGATGCATTCTATCTCCAACTTGAATTGAAACCCAAAACAGCTCGCTTTTTTTTACAGTCCCCGGCGCTTGAATTACAGGTCGATGTTCTTTTTCAATGGGTGTCTCAATGTTAAAACCAGATTCGGAGCCCTTCTTTTTCTCGACTCCGGCAAAAAGGTTCGAAACCGGCATGACTAGGAACAAAAATAAAAAAACACCGATAACAACTTTTTTCATACTGTAAGGAAAATCTTGGCTAAACTGACTTTTAATCCCCACCCAGCTGAACATCCATAAAGCTATTAAGCTTTTTGGATCTTGTTGGATGGCGTAACTTTCTTAAAGCTTTGGCCTCAATTTGCCTGACACGTTCGCGAGTTACGTTAAAAATCTGCCCCACCTCTTCAAGAGTTCGCGGATACCCATCACCAATACCAAAACGAAGCCGAAGCACTTTCTCTTCTCTTTCTGTTAAGGTATTTAAAACCCCGTCCATTTGCTCCTTAAGCATGGAATAGGCGGTCGCGTTAGCTGGATTGATGGCTGATTTATCTTCGATAAAATCCCCAAAACTCGTATCTCCCTCATCTCCTACCGGAGTTTGAAGGCTTACGGGTTCCTGAGCAATTTTCAAAATACCTTTTACTTTATCAACCGGCATTTTCATCATCTTGGCGACTTCTTCGGGCGTTGGTTCTCTGCCCGTTTCTTGAACCAGGTGGCGAGTAGCACGAAAAAATTTATTGATTGTTTCAATCATATGAACCGGAATTCGAATCGTACGGGCTTGATCCGCAATGGATCTGGTGATCGCCTGACGAATCCACCAGGTCGCGTAAGTTGAAAACTTGTATACTCTCTTGTATTCGAATTTATCAACTGCTTTCATTAAACCAATATTTCCCTCTTGAATAAGATCAAGAAAGGTTAAGCCGCGATTGGTATATTTCTTAGCGATACTGACCACCAACCTTAAATTAGCCGAGACCAATTCTTTTTTGGCCCGGGCCAATTCTCTTTCACGGCGCCAAATAGCTTTTATATGCTCTCTAACTGCTTTTTCGGACTCTCCTAATTCAGACAAAAGAGCCTTGAGACGTCCTTCCAATTCAGGGATACGATTTTTTAGCTTTTGTGCCTTTGCCTTTTCAATATCCCGTCTTATTTCATCGATATCACTGAGATGCTGACGAATATTAATTACGATTTGTTCGACAATTGAAATGTGCAGATTAAATTTCATCAGAAGACTCACCACATCGCTATCTTTACGGGAGGCTCGCAGTTTACGGGTCAATTCCTTGAATTGCTCGGGTGAAACGGTTGCTTCCGCTGATTCATCCTCTTCAACACTCTCTTCAAGGTCCAGTTCTTTGCTCATAACCTGTTTAGCCACTTCCATAACTTCTAAACGAGCCGCTTGTGTTTGATAAACCGTTTCTTTCAAACGATTTTCTGCCGCTTCAATACGGCGGGCAAGCGCTATCTCTTGTTCTCGGGTTAAAAGCGGAATTTGCCCCATCTGTCTAAGATACATCCTAACGGGATCATCCATTCGGGTGCGGACAATCTCTTCTTCGACGGGCGCTTCCTGTTGACCGGCTTGTCCGGGAGCATGATAGGCTTTGGCCAGTTGACGCTCAGCTTCTTTGGCGGCTTCAACAGCCTCTTTTGAGCCCTTACCGCCTTTTTCCTGCTGAACGCTTGTCAGAAGCTTAATCTTAGCTTTTTCTAATTTGGTAATCGCTTCATCAACTTTATGACTTGTTACAACTTCGCGCGGGAGAGTTTGATTAATTTCTTCAAAGGTAAGATAGCCTTTTTTCTTCCCTGCCTTCATCAACTCGTCTAGAGCTGCCTTAAACGAAAGCTTGCGGACCTTTCCGCCCCGGATTTCAAAAGCAATTTGGCTAATCTTGCTTTTAGACGCCCGTTCCAAAGTCGCTAAGGCCGCATCCCCCATTTCGGCTATCGATTTGGTTTGCTGAGACTTCAGCTTCTTGGTAACTTTTTTTACTTTGACCGCTTGTTTTTTTGCGGCCGGTTTCGTGGTTTTTTTCTTCTTTGGCATATTTATTTTTTCCCTTTCCCGCTGAGCTGCTGGAAGTCCCTTAAATACTTTTCTAAGCTTTCAAATTCGCCGTTTGCTTCTGCGCTTCGGATTTTTGCCTCTAAGGCTTTTTGCTCAGCTTGAATATGCGAGCGTTTTAAGTGGCGAAGACAATCCGCTAAGGCTTTTTGTCGCTTTTCAGGGTTCCATTCTACAAAAGATAATTCTACTATTTTTCTCTTTAATTCCTCTTCTTCGATCCTGGCTAAAAAATTCGTCAGGCATGACCCCGTGGGGTGTTCTGCCCTTACTTCCTTCAAGACTTCAAAAACACGCTGCGTTATGCTGTTTAAAAACAAGCTTGCTTCCACTTGCCCAATTACTTCAGGCCCCTCTTCTTCTGCCAATAAATATAGCAGGTGTATTTCCTCTTTTTGATGGGTCGGGCTGGATAGTGTGTTTTTACTAGCTCCAGGGTCAAGTTTATGAGGAGTCCCGCGATTAGGCAATGTTTTCTTTTTTACTTTTTCAAACTCTTGCCTGAGGGAGCTTTCATTGATATGAAGCGCTGAAGAGAGCTTTCTTAAATAGTGGTCTTGTAAGATTTCATTAGGCATTTTTCCAATAATTTCTAAAAAGCTGGCAGTGATTTTAAGGAGACCTAAAGAATCTTTTTTAGAATAGCGATTTGAAAGAATCTCTAATTTAAATTCAAAAAAATCTTTGGCTGAATTTAACTTGGCAATAAAGGCCGGCGCACCTTTCTTCTGAATATAGTCATCCGGATCCATACCATCCTCTAAAGACACAATCTTTACGGGAAAGCCTTCTTCCAGGAAAACATCAAGACTCCGGAAAGCTGCTGATACACCCGCTTTATCACCGTCAAATACTAAAATAGCCTCTTCGGCATACCGTCTGAGTAATTTCACATGATCGGGAGTCAGAGCAGTCCCTAAAGTGGCCACCGTATTTTGAATCCCCGCCTCATGCATTTTGACGCAATCCAAATAGCCTTCAACGATAAAAAGGCGATGTTCTTCGTTTATGAGATGCTTTTTAGCAATATTCAGCGCAAAAAGTTCTCTGCCCTTTTTGAAAAGATCGGTTTCGGGTGAATTTAAATATTTAGGCTTCCCTTCGGGATTAATAATTCTTCCGCCAAATCCGATAACGCGGCCCTGAACACTCCGGATGGGAAAAAGAATACGGCCCCTAAAAACATCATAAAGACTTCCTTTAGGCGAGCGGTTAACCAGACCACTTTTTAAAAGCAGGCTTTCAGAAAATCCTTCCCGGCTTAAGGTGTCCGTCAAGCCCCGCCAAGCATCAGGAGCAAATCCTACTTCAAAGATATCGAGAACTTCCTTTTTAAAATTTCTCTTCTCAAGATAATCTCGAGGCACCTGCCCCTGAGTACTTAGAAATAATTTTCGGTAATAAGTTAAAGTTCTTTCGTGAAGCAGTTCCAAATTTTTAATAGCTTCACGCCTTGCTGGGTTTTCAAAATTCTTCTTGGGCAATTCAAAATGAACCCGTTTGGCAAGAAATTCGAGTGCTTCGGGAAAACTCATGTTTTCTATTTTTTGAATAAAGCCGATAACATCCCCGCCCGCACCACAGCCAAAACAATGATAAATCTGCTTATCAGGATTCACGAAAAAAGAAGGTGTTTTTTCTGAATGAAAAGGACAGGGGCCTTTAAAACTGCGGCCGGCTTTTTTAAGCGTTAAATAACCCGAAATGATTTCAATGATATCATTAAGTGAAGACACTTGTTCAACAACACTGGAATCGTAACGCATAAGTTAAAAGTTAAAGAGTTGGTTCAGGCGGCAATGATTGAAAAATCATCTTATAAACAAAAAGCGGGGCATTAACGGCTGAAGGGGCAACGAAAGACTGCTCAACCCACGCAAACTGCAAAAAAGGCGCTTGGAATAAAAGAAGGACATACATCACAAAACTCAGAAAAAAATAAAACCACGCGCCTCCTAATAAAAAACCGCCAAACCGGCTGATTCCATTACTAAAATTTACCTCCATGAATTTATGGATAATTTTTAACACCAAATTTAGAAGCGCCCAACTGAGGAGATAAAGTATGACGAGCATACTCACCTCTGCTGTCTTAGTTGGTAAAAAGGTGTTTTTGCTGATCCACGCAGCGGATACTACATAGAAACGAAGCGAAATTAAAACAGATCCGATAAGAGCTATCACTTTGGAAATCATGACGGCAAGGCCTCTCCGGGCCCCTATAAAAAGCCCCAGAGTCATACAGACAATAAAAATAATATCGATTATATTTAAACCAAACAAAAACTTATCCATATGTTTTATGATTCTAGCATAGGCTCTTGCCTTTCGGCAGAAAAAATTAAAGATTCTGACTCAATTTTTTCTACTTTTTCGGCCAAAAGATAGCTGCCTGCCATTTT
>CAZLUT010000079.1:0-6980 GCA_964562805.1 uncultured bacterium
GCTTAGCTGGCCGCTCGTTATCGGTGTAGTCGCGAGTGCTGCGGCAATTGCTTTTAGTTTTGGGTTTGTTCGCTCGAGACTCATTGCTCACTGGCTGAGGGAAGAAACAGAGCTTCCGGGCGATATACCGGCTCAGCGAGTTATGGAAGCCACTAACGTTATTCCAAGTGAAGGGAGAACAGATGTTGCTGTAGTCGTGATGAATGACAATAAAGATGAGGTTTATCTTGTTTATGGGCAGATGATTTCAACCTTGAGACACAATCTGAAACTTATTCAGCTTACCGATGAAGAGATAGCGGCGGGCCGTCCATGGGATGTCAGAACGGGCAAAGGCTATTACGCGTTTGACCCTAATGATCATCTGGGGCTTCGAATGGGTTTTGACACGAATGGGCTCAACAAGTCTCCTGAGCCCGGCGCGGATACAGTGCCTGCTGAGGAAGAAATTAAGGTAATCTTACAAAATTTGGGAATTTATGGAGACCGTGTCTATTTGCAACGCCGCAATAAGGGTCTAACACCTGAAGGCGTTCAAAGAGTTTTTCAGCCTAAATTTATGACCAAACCAGGGCATTATTTGATGGGATGGTCACAAATTAGGCTTGATGTGAATCATCCGGTTTTTTGGACCGACAGAACCGATGATGACAGGCCTCTTGTGGCGGGCAACATCTTGGCCCTTGAAGGGGAATATAGAGTTCGCCCGGATCTTAGCGTTACCTTTAGAGATGAAGCGGGCGAGGCTCAGGTAAGACAGCCTCACGAATATGAGTTTTACGAATGGGTTGATGATCTCGGAAGAGTTCATCTTGATGTCGTAGATGAATTATTCGCGAAACCGGATCCGGATTCCGATACGGTCGTAGGAGAGATTCACGAATGGGAAGTAGAAGAAGAGGTTGCCTCGGGTCAGTTTGAGAAAAAGACCTATGAATATATGGTCAAGCAACCGCTTACTCTTAGGAGCAGGAATCATGTGGATGAAGTTTATCGTATGGTGAGCGGCAGTCTTTTTAATGCTAAAACAGGTGCTTTGGTAGCTGAAATAAAAGAATATGAACTTGATCTTGAGGCCGGACGGCTTCATCAGAAAGGTAATCCTACTCAACCTGTTATTAGTCAAGAGACAGGCTTACCGATAGCTGATATCAATCCCAAGACAGGTAAAGCTGATCTGCCTTTACGGGTCAATGCGGGGGTTGACAGCTTGATCTATATGTATGAGCGTTCCATCGATCCGGCAACAGGCCGTGAAGTTAAAAATTTGGTTCATACGTTAAGAATGGATAATCATCGAAATCTTTTTATCGTTAATAGCACTCACCCTTACTGGGCAGATAGAGTGGGAGAGCTTTATAAAGCGAACGGGGGATACGATTCGACAGGTTTTAGAGATTACTTTAAGTTTTATACAGCTCCCTCGCGTAAAGTGGATAAATTTAAGCCGGAATCGAAAAGACGGGAGCTGACAGGTCACCTCGTTGAGATTCTGGGTATTGGCCTTCTTGACCGATCCAGTAATGATCTTAGAAAGCCAAAGGGAGCTGATCATCAGCCCTTTAGAGTGAACGGTGTCGATACCGGTATTACAGTTGTGGGCTCGAGAAAGCTTTGGAACGATAGCTTGATATCAGGAGACGGAAGACAGCGTATTTTTGATAAGTATTTCTCATTAGGTCATGAAGCTGAACGTTTTATAGATGAGATTGATTCCGAGGGCTTCTTAGCGGAGGTCAAGTCTCACAATGCTGTTCACGGCGAGGTGCTCCGGGGTCTTAATAAGTGGAAAACAGGACCCAGTAAAGAACTGATCGATTCAGAACCGGTTGATTTTGAGTGGGTTCGAGGACCAAATGGGGAGCTCGTTAATAAAAGTACCGGTGATTTGATTGCGAATGAGGAAGGATGGATCGAGATTGATGGCGAGGCATATATTGTCTATGCACCGCAAAATCGCTGGATTGAGATTGATGGAATTGCCCTTGAAGCAAATCCTATGGCCGAAGCCGGAGCCTGGGAAGTTGACCCTGTAACCGGTGTTACTTATCACAAGGAAACACGCCAGGTTCTTCGCCGCGATTGGTATTGGCGGATTGACCGAGAAGGCAATTTGTGGCGTGCCGGTATTCATCCTGATGATGCGGAATTAACTGTTAAAGAAGGTTTGGTAGGCGACTACCACGTGCGGCACCAAGGTAAGACAGGACGAGAAGATGTATGGTTTATCCCCAACCCATCTCATTCATTAACCCAACCGATTGTAGTTACTGACCCTCTTGACCCGAATCGAGTTATTCCAATTCGAAAAAATCCAAATTTAAGATGGTTAAGACCTGTTGAAGGTGGTTACTTGGTTAATTCAAAAGATGGCGTAACTCTAATAGAAGCAAGGTCGTTGGGTGAATCCGAAAAGCTTCAAGTTTTAGGTCTTGATCCCTTAACAAATGCGCCTGCGCCGATTTTAACTCCTGATGCTGCGGAGCTTACGGAGTTTGAAGGAAGACGTGTAACCCAGGCTAAAATTTATAAACATCGCGAAACCGGTAACCTGGTCGAGGTTCAGCGTTTGGCAAAGGCAAACACTTTTGCGGAGTACGCAACAGAGGATGGCAGGGCTGTCATGAAAGAAAGGCAGATTCTGGCTCCTTTTGAAGGAACTCATCAAATGGAGCGGGTTGAGCGAAAGTTGGCTGGTGCCGGGACTTGGAGATTTTTTAATGGAAATCTGGTTGATAGTAAGACCGGTAAAATTCTTAAAGTTGTTGTTAGTAAGCCGGGCGAACCGGTTGTAGAGATTGAAGCCGGTGATTCACGGTTTAAAAATTGGTGGGTGAAGGACGCGGATGGCAGCGTAAGAATTGTTTATGAAGTTCCGAGAAATCCGGATGGAACAGCGCTCACTTATCGGGATGATATTGGCGAAACCCAAACAGTGACTCATCCTCTTCAGACGGTTCTGGATGAAGAAAACAACATCCGCTTAAGGGAGGTTTTTGAAAGAAATCGTGATGTACCGATGCACGGCACTTTCGGCGGACGTGAAATCGCAGGCAATCAGGTTGGAACCAATAAGCACGGAGACCTCGTTATTCGGCATATTTATGGGACCGAAGAAGGGGTCGATTACATGATTAACGAAAAAGGTGAGGCCCTGATGCCGGATGGGACAACGGTTCGCATGGGAGAACGTTTTGTGCTTCTAGAGAAGGAACGGGCGCCTCCACTTTCAATTTCTACCGTCGATGATCGCTTTAAGGAATTAAAAGGCAAAATAAATACCCTCGAGAATAAAAATATCCACAAAGAAGCTCTTGAAAGACTAAAACAGGAACAGCCTGAAATTGTAACTGAAGCTGGAGAGCTCGGTGTTGATATTGACACCCTTCCTCTCGTCCACTGGAAAAAGAGCTGGAAACAAAAATACCAAACTGTTTTAAAAGAAGAGCAAGAGAGAAACCTAGGCGAAGTTCAGGATCTCCTTAGCCAATTCGGTCCGATTCCTACCCTCATAGAAACTCGTCTAATTGGTCTAAAGAAAGAGCTTGGTGAAAAATTAGCCGATCTTTTGAACGCGAAAAAAGCCGAGGCGCCTCAAGAAGAAATTAACAAGCTGATGGGAGAAACCAATCTAATTCTTCAACAAATTTTTAGTCTAAACGAAAAGGTTAATAGCTGGACCTACTTAATGGACGGCCTTATCAAAACCGTTGAGAGTTACGAGCCGGATACCCGCTGGGGAGAATTTAAATTTACCCGCAAGCAAGTAAGAAGCATTAAAAAGGCGGCCAAGCCATCGATGAAGCGTTTTATAGATTTGAGTAGTGATGTCGCCAATACGCTGCTCTCAGCTGAGGCTATCCAGGCAGGTGACGAAGGAATTGAATACGAAGAAGGAATCCGCGAGGTTGAGCGGGATATGAGCCAACCGCTAGGAAAAACAGTTGCCGAACCTCTTCGGGCAAGTCAAATCATGGCACAGCTTGACAATAAAAATTCTTTTATGGGTGGGCATCTGAAGCGGGCTATGGCGCGCGTTATGTATGACATTGACGATGAGTTTCAAAAACCCATGTGGGGCATGTATCAGCCGCAGATAGAATATCCGGGTATCAGACAAAACTTATGGCTTCGGTATCAGCAGAGGGCTCAATATATGCTGGGCTTTGTCCAGCGCGCTCAATGGATCGCGTTTGGTGAAGGTTCTGCTGTAGGAAAGATGATGTTTAATCTTAACCGCTATGTCCCTGATGTTATTATGCGTAAAACTTTGAAGCATTACGTCAGAAGTCACGATTTTTGGGAAGCAATGTGGACGCCGACCGCATTCCTATTTGGCTCCGCCAAAAAACCAATCCGGCAAACCGAGTTCACTTCAAGCGACTTTTTAGTTGGTAAGGCTAGGGAATCTCGCTGGCTACCGGGGGACGTGACCGCTCTTATAGTGGAAAGCCCTATTTTTAAAGCGATGGCACTGTTCTATCAAGGCGAAAGAACCCGGGCTTTGAAAGTCGCATTTGATGGATTAACTAAGGAAGTGATGCAGACGGGACACTTGAATCTTGAATCCCGTAAGCACGTATCGCTTTTAATTCAAGGTCTTTTTCAGGATCCGCTTTTCTTAATCTTCCTTCTCTTTTTTGGAACGGCAGCTTTTGTTGTGACTGGTTTACTAACGGCCCAGGCCCCCGCGATTGCTATCGGCTTATTTACCTTTATTGTCGGATTTCTGACAATCCAAAAAGTAACCCGCGGGTTTATTGAGTCAAATATTGAAAGTCTCCCTCCGCATGAGGTTGCTAAAAGATTATGGACGTTAATGACAACAAGCACTCTATTATTTGGGTCTTTATACTTCTTGCCGTCGACTCTAACGGTAGGGGCTTTGATTATTGGTTTTCTTATTCTAAACCGCGCCGCCGCCAAACTTGCTAAAAAAAGGATAATTTCGGGTAAAACCTGGAAAGATCATATGTATTGGTCAGCTATAATGGCGATGGTTGGTTTTCTTGTTTATCGTGTTACCGGCGATTGGCAGGGTTGGGAAGCTATTTATTTCCATACAAGTAAATGGGTCAGCTGGTTCCTGAGCGAAGAGGGGATGGGCCGATACCCCGCCGCCGCTTGGCTTGTCTGGGTAGCTCACAACACCCCTGTGCTCTTAAAGTACGCTGCTCTTCCATTTATAATTTTAAGAGGATTTCTATTTGGATTCCGCGCGGTAGATGAGGGAATTTTAAAAAATTATCTCAATTTAACCGAGGGGCAGGTTCAAGATGTAAACGAAGGCACTCCTGTTTCAATTAAAGGTCCGCTCGCAGCACAGATGTTGGCTTCTTTGTATTTACCGTTGCGGTTTGCCGTTATGCACACGTATCGCATGCTTGGCCTTGTCGAAAAGGCGGCTAAGGAAAGTGCTTTTGGAACTTCATCCTGGATGTTTAATTTAATCTTAAAAATCAAGATTGTCATGGAGTCTTGGCAAGCTGTTCTCCTCTATGCCCAGTTCCAGTGGGTCACGATTACGAAGGCAGAAAACGCCGCTGGTGCCGGAAGAACTTTCCCCTTTGTTGCCAAAGCTCTATGGCTGGCGCCGGTATTTACGGTCTTCCTTGTTGTTATTCCGGTCTTCTTGGGTGTTTTGGATCCGGCAGCTTTCTTTATGGGCGGCATTATCTATGTCGGTTCTTTCATCTTTGGTATCCTTGTTATTTATCTAGCCGGAAATTTTGAAGGGAAGAAACGATTTTTAGGTCAGATTCAATCAGGAATCAGAGACACTTATAAAGAACTGATCAAGGAGAGGAGTATAGGGCGAACACCTTCGGATGATTCAGCGATCGCTGAATTGATTGATTTTTACAGGGATAAGAATGTTGGTGATACCACTTATTATTACAGCGTCCTGAATGCCTTTATCGATAAAGGTGAGAAGGATGTAACTGCACTCACGCCTGTTGAAATAAACACCTATAACAACCAGATGGTTCAAAAACCGCATCTTTTCAGCGGGACCGTACTAATGATAACGGGAGTGCTGGTTGCAAGTTACTTGATTATTTCACTCATTCTTCCATTTTTACCGATACTTCCCATACTTGCGCTGCTCGCTGTTGCGCTTTTTGTCGGCGGTTATTTTTTGAGCTATTCAAGACAGGGGGTTATCAGGCCGATTCGCGATTACTTAAAGGATGAATTGAAAATTACAGGCCCCGCCGAACAGCTTCTTTTCATAAAGACACTGACGGAAAGCTATCGGGACGGAATCCTGTTTTCGTTCCAAAATGATAATGGAGAAGAAATTGGGTTTGGAGATGAAGGGATGGAGGGTTATGAGCAGTGGTATAGGGTAAATAAGAAGGAAGGCGACTATAAAAAAGCATTAGAAGAAGGAAAATTTGAAGACACTGTAGTTAATCGACGCGAAGCGATCGCAATAAAAATAGTTCAGCCAATGCTTAAGACCTTTGCGAAAAACAAAAGAGACCGTTATATCCTAAGAAATTACATTCACTTCCTAACAGATCTGCATTTAGATGAACAAATGCCGAATAGCGCCCCCTTAATACGTGAAATTGAAAGACGGTTGCAGCTTCAGAGGGATTACATACCGAACCGTGTTTCTGAGGAAGCGTATCTTGAGGATATGGAGCATATCCCTTGGCAAACACGATGGGAAATGGCGGATGAATTCACTCGAGTGACTATTTTGAGTGAAATCGCCGAAGCAAAACCCGAGCTTTTAATTGGTCAGCTTCCACGGCTTGATGTAATGAGTGATGTTGCGGGGTTTGTAGCGCCTACTGCAGCTCAGATCGAGAGCCCAGAGGTAGAAGATGTTGCTCAAGCTCAAAAGAAAATCGATTATTTGAAGATGCTTATTGAAGTGGTTGAGCTAATGGGGCCTAGAACAGTTGGTGTGTACTGGCCGGATATCCAGGATGAGACAGCTCGAAAAAAGATTAAAGGAACTGTTGAAC
>CAZLUT010000080.1:0-6743 GCA_964562805.1 uncultured bacterium
TAACGGTTTTTCCTATCGCAATACCGGGTGAAACGGCAATCCCATGAAATATTTTCATATCTTTACTCTTCTCCAAACTTGTTAACAAAGAGCCGCTCAAGCGATTCGAGAGCAAGTTCGGCGTCAGACCCCTCACAGATAATCGTAATGCTTGAACCGGGACCCGCTGCCAGCATCATAATGCCCATGATTGATTTCCCGTTAACTGTCTGTCTTCCCCGGCGCAGTGAAATATCACATTCAAACTGATTGGCTGTCTGCACAAAAAGGGCCGCGGGTCTCGCGTGAATACCCAACTTATTCACAACCTTTATCTTCTTTTCGATACGAAGTTTTGAATTATTTGTCTCGACAGAATCATTCATAGAATCATTTTTCATTCAATTTTTTCTCCGCTTCATAAATCTCAAAGATGAAGGATGCCAACTTGTCAGGATCATGCCGGACTTGCCCGTCAACTTTCGCGATGTCTTCAGCAAAAACCTTAACCCCTTCTCTCTCGATGGTCGCGGTATCAACTTTCACAGGCTCAGAATTAGAGTCAGCATATTTTTTGACAAGTTCCTCAGGCACAGGAGCCGTATTAACAACGCATCCATTAACAATTTTTGAATGTGTATGTTTTTTTAAAACATCCAAATGATTTTTTACGGTAAACTTCTCTGTTTCTCCGGGCTGAGTCATCACATTGGATATGTAAAGTTTGCAGGCCGAGGAAGCCGAAATTTTATCGACAATGCCCGGTATTAACAGATTGGGCAAAATGCTCGTATAGAGACTTCCGGGTCCCAAAATAATAAGATCCGCATTTTCAATAGCATCAACTGCCTCCTGTGTGGGACTGCAGTTGGATGGATTAAGGCTTAATCTAGAAATGGGTTTTCTAACATCCACGATTGAAACTTCCCCGTCGGCGGCGGATCCATCGGTAAATTTAGCATGAAGCCCCACCTTATCTAGTGTCGAGGGAATGACACTTCCCCGAATAGCCAAAACTTTGCTTGATTCTTTAATAGCCTGATCAAAATTGCCCGTAATTTTCGAGAGGGCCGCGATAAAAAGATTTCCAAAGCTATGACCCTTAAGACCTGAGCCGTCTTCAAAGCGATATTGAAACAAATCTGAAATCAACTGCTCTTGATCCGCCAAGGCCACCAGACAGTTACGAATATCACCGGGTGGAAGCATTCCCAACTCATCCCGAAGACGGCCCGAACTGCCTCCGGTATCAGTTACGGTCACAATAGCCACGATATTTGTGGTAAATTTTTTAATTCCCTGAAGCAGTGTCGAAAGACCCGTGCCGCCGCCTACGACGACAACTCGGGGAGCCTGTCCCAATACTCTCTCCTGCCTCTTTTCATAAATAGCATTAACCAAATCATTTTCATTTTGAGGAGCCAGTGTTTTAACAAAAACTTTTAAGATGTTTCGAATGCCAATAATAACCAAAAAGATGCCGAAAATAAGAAACGCCATCGAGATGGAGGCTAAAAAAATACTAATTTGAGAAAAGCTCTTAACAGCGGACAAGGCAACGATAACTAAAAAAGAAAGTCCAACCACACAGACAGTTATCCATCGTTTGACACCCATCCCCGGATAAAACCATTTTAAAAAATTCATTTAATCGGCACCGTCTACATTCAGCTGTTCATCAAGACCCATTTTACTCATCAAATTTTGATTGAAGCTTTTGGTAGGATGCATCCCAAGACGCTTGGATCTTTGAGTTAGAGCGGCTACTTCAACCAGTACAGGCAAATTCCGTCCGGGCTTCACCGGTAGAACCAAGTGAGGTAAAGGAATTCCCAAAATAGTGTATTTCGCCTCATCCAACCCTAACCGATCATATTCTTTTCCCTCTTTCCAAAGCTCCAAAGTGACGACAAGCGCGATTCGTTTTACATTCCGGACAGAAGATACTCCAAAAACATTTTTAACATCTAAAAGGCCGATACCTCGAATCTCCATGTAGTGCCTCACAACATCATTGGCAATGCCGACCAAATGAGTGCCAGCTTCGGCTTTAACTTTAACAATATCATCAGCAACAAGCCGGTGACCGCGCTCTACTAATTCCAAAGCGCATTCTGATTTACCAACGCTACTTTTGCCCATCAAAAGAGTGCCGACGCCATAGACATCGACCAAGGTCGCGTGAACGGTAGTCTCGGGCGATTGGTTTTCCTCAAGATAAACGGTGATACGGCTTGAAACCGTGGAAGTCGCAAGCGAAGTCTTAAAAACAGGAATTTTGGCTTTAGTTGCCTGTGTAAGGAAATCGACGGGAACGATTTGATTTTTTGTAATAACGATGCAAGGGATCCGGTAATTAAAAAATTTATTTAAGTGTTTTTTTCGTTTTACCGGCGATAATTTTTTGATGAAAGTCATTTCTGTTTTGCCTAAAACCTGAATCCGATCATAAGTAAAATAGTCATAATAACCGGCCAAGGCCAAGCCGGGGCGGTGAAGCTCACCGGTCTTTACCTTGCGATTAAGAGGAACGGATGTATTAAGCCACTTCAGCTTTAAAATCGGCTGCAGCGTCTTATAGAGGATATCGATTGATGTCGCAGGCATTATTTAACGCTTCTTTTCTTCGATCGAAATAACACGATAAACATCTTCGGCATTCTTGGCTTTTGAAATCAACTGGCACAAGTAATCATCACGCAGGAGGCGGGAAATTCTGGCCAACGCTTTCAAGTGAGGGCCGGCGGACTCTTTGGGGGCGATTAACAAAAAGAAAATATAGACGGGCTCTCCATCAAGAGCGTCAAAATTAACACCTTTTTTGCTAACACCCAAAAAAGCCATCAATTTATTGACTTTATCGGTTTTACCATGCGGTATCGCGATCCCATGACCAATACCGGTCGAACCTAAATTTTCCCGGTCGATCAAAGATTGCAAAATCGCTTTTTTGTCTCCGATCGCTTTAATCTCAGCAAGAGCATTAACCAGCTCTTCTAAAACTTCGTCTTTCTCGGTTGACTCAAGATTGAGTTTGACCGCTTTCTTTTCTAAAATATCTGTGATCAGCATATCCCCTCCTTAAGAACCTGGCTCAACAAGACTGTGGTGACCATCGGGCCGTTTATACAGCACGTTAATTTTATTTGATTTTGAATTTCGAAAAATAATAAATTCCTTTTTAGAAATTTTTAATTGCTGGGCAGCTTGTTTTAAAGATGTGGGTTTCAGAGAAAAAACCTCGGAAGCCACTACTTCGGAATTTTCGGGCGATACTTTGCGGCCGGCACTACCTTGAACACGGCGCCTTCTCTTTTTGAGCCCTTTAAACTTTTCCCGGTGCTTCTTCAGCTGTGCCTGGACCCGGTGAATTGCTAAATCCACGGCCGAAAACATATTGTCATCCGTGGTGCCGATTCCAAAAAACTGAAAGTGGCTCGCTTTAACAGTCACTTCTGCGGTATTCATATATTTTTGCGTCTTCAAAACAACATGAGCCGAAATAATGTTCGAGTCATAGCGGTTCAATTTCTCCAAATGCTCTTCAATGTGCTCACGCAGTCTTGCAACAACTTTAAATTGTTTTCCCGTAATATCAATTTTCAACACTGACCTCCCTAGTAAGAATGTCTTTTATTAAAATTTAATTCCTAATTAAGCTAACACAAATTTTTCGCCGAGATAAATTTCCCGGGCTGTTTTACTGGCAACCAGTTCGTGTGAATTGCCCGAAACAAGAATCTTGCCGTCGTGAATAATGTAAGACCGATCGGTCACTGCCAAGGTTTCTCTTACGTTATGATCCGTCAAGAGAATCGACAGCCCCTGCCCTTTCAGTTTCTGCAGTATTTTTTGAACTTCCAAAACAGCAATCGGATCAACTCCGCTAAAAGGCTCATCCAAAAGGATAAGGCTCGGGTTTGTTACCAAGGCTCTTGTGATTTCAAGCCGGCGCCGCTCTCCGCCCGATAAGGTGTAAGCCTTGTTTTTAGCAAGATAAGTAATATCAAGCTCAGCCAAAAGACGCTTCAAGCGCCTTGCTCTTTCTTCTCTTGAAATATCAAGAGTTTCCAATATTGCCATGATATTTTCTTCAACTGTCAATTTTCTAAAAATAGAAGGTTCTTGGGACAAGTAGCCGATTCCCAGACGGGAACGCTTATAAAGCGGAAGCATTGTTACATCCTCACCTTTAAAAAATATTTTTCCGGCTTCAGGCTGAACAATACCCATGACCGTATAGAACGAAGTGGTTTTACCCGCTCCGTTCGGACCTAGGAGCCCCACGATTTCTCCCCGGTTAATATGAATTGAAACCCGGTCAACAACCGTACGGCCTTTATAAGATTTTGTTATGTGTCTAGTCTCTAGGAGCGACATGCTGGGTCTCCTTACGTCCTGTGGGCGGTTTATATTCTTCTTTAAATTCACTGCCTTCAAAGTAAGCCGCCTCGGGATCCCCCCCTAAAATTACACGACCTTCTTCTGCCAAATAGATAACATTATCACTGTAAGTAGTATTACCGTCGGGATTCTCGATGATAACGTTTCCGGTAGCTACAATCTTTTGAACGCCTTTCCGCGTTTTATTGTAATAAACATCCATCTTATCGGCTAAAAGCCGTCCTCTTTTATCAACGACGATAACATTGTTATAAAAGTGAGCAATATTGTTTTCATAATCGATATCAAGCGGGCCGTCGCAGGTAATAACAGTTCGGCTTTTCTTTGCGGGTTTTGAGCTGTCTTTCGTTTTTTTGTCGCTTTCAATCCCCAAAGGGTCAGCATCATCCTCTGATTGGATTACCACCGTAACATTCTTTTTAAATTCTACCTGCTTCAAGCGGGAGTCCCCGGTAGCCCCTACTCCATCAATATCAATATTGTCTTTCTTGACCTGAACAGGGTCGACTGTTTCAACCGTTTTCGCCGGCGGATCAATGTCAAGCGAGGGACTGAGGAGTCTCGCCCCGGTATCAGTAGTTGCTACAACATTCTTTTTTAGATGAACTTTGCTGGTAGATCTGTTAAATACGCCCTTATCAGCTGTAATGGTTACAGGAGAATCTTCCGCATAGGCCTTTGCGATCACATTCGTTAAATTAACAACGTTGGCAAAAATATTTGCTGACTCCCCTTCAATCTCAAGCTCACGCTCTCCATCAGAAGTATATTTGGTAAAGGTAAAACTATAGATCTTATGGGTGGGTTTTTCCTGGACTTGCTTCGCTTTGCCATCGCCTTCAAAAGTCCGGTCTTGAACCATCATTTTAAAACTCAGAAAAGCAACATAAACCAACGCCAAAGCAGCCGAAATAAGAATAAACCTTTTTAACATATCAGATATTTTACCTCTTTTTAATTCAAAGCCTCTTCGACTTCCAGTTTGGCCGCCTTACTCCCGGACCCCTCAGATTGTAGCTTATTACCAGCTTTCCATCTATCATGCATCCAAACCCATTGGTCGGGATATTGGCTAATCCAATTTTCTAAAATCTTAGACCATTTTTGCGTTAACTCAACTATTTCTTTCTCGCTCGCCGCTCTCGGAACCCTTAAAGGTTCCGGCTCGTAAACCACTTCGTAATTGTTCCCTTTTCGTATCAGAGCTCCCACTAAAACCGGGGCACCGCTTACGGCAGCCAGACGGATTGGAGAAACGGGGGTATAAGAGCTTCGACCAAAATAATCAACCATAGCACCCTCTAGCTTTTCAACATTCTGGTCAGCAACAACACCAATCACCCCACCTCGGCGGAGCTGTCTTAAAAGTTCTCTCGGGTTTTCATCCTGATAAAAGGTCGGAACGCCTTTATCAAGACGCGCCCCAACAATCAAATCGTTATATTTATCATAATAGATACGCTTTCCGATCACTCCGCCCGAGAATCCAAACATTCCGTAGATCGTACCCATTAATTCCCAGTTTCCTAAATGCCCTGAGATGAAAATAAGCCCTTTGCCTTCTTTAAGGAGCTCCTGGGATTTTTCAACAACTCCGTTCAAATTGATAACTTTATCAATATTAGACCGGTTAAATTTTTTCATTTGAACCCAGTCAACAAGATTCATGGCAAGATTTTGAAAAACCTTCCGGCCAATCGTCTTAATTTCATCCTGAGGGAACCGATTCCCAAAAGCTATCCGTAAATTCCTCAACACCTTATCTCTTTGCCGGCTCACAAGATTAAAAGCAACGCTGCCAAGGACCCGGGCCAATGCCAAACTTCCCGCACGGGGTAAGAGCCTCAGAAGACCAATGCCTAATTTCAAAAGTAAGTAAAGATAATATCGATAAGGTTTATTTTTCACAATATAAAGACCGTAATTATAGGAAGGCGCTCTGCCCGAGTCAAGGTGATACCATAACAATATAATAAATAATATAACCTATTATATATAAAGGAGTTACGGGAACAGCGGTCAGTAAATAATGATTAGTGGATGGTAAAAGCTTAAATGAAGCCGGCTTTTAGAAGATCTTGTATATCGAGCAGACCGCAGGCAATTCCTTTTTGATCAACAACAGGCAGCTCATCAATCTTTTTTTCTCTCAAAACCGCCAGAGCTTCCTGCGCCAACTTATCGGAACGAATTGAAATGGGATTTAAAGTACAAACTGATTTAACCGTTTGTTTTAAAAAATCACGCGATTGATATCCATCGCTTTCCAAATGCCGCCTCAAATCACCATCTGTAAAAATACCAATGAGCCGGCCTTTTTGATCTACCACTGAACAGCTTCCGGCCTTTGCCTTTGTAAT
>CAZLUT010000081.1:0-6278 GCA_964562805.1 uncultured bacterium
CATTTTTCCCAATATGAATATAATTCATTCCCTTTTCTTTTGCCATATCTGCGTAGTATTTAAATTCACTACTATACATAAATGGATATTGCAAATTAACAACAGCATAACCATTTTTAATTAATTCCGCGTTCATAAAAAGGTCAGTGCCATACAGATAAACATATGCCAAATATTTTCCACGCTTATCCCGATGGTTTATATAGTCGTTCGAAGGATCTGTCTCAAGATCAACCTGCTTATTTAAAAGATGGAACTTTATATAAGAAATTGCCCTTTTGTTAATAGCCCTTTTATCTCCGGGTGTCCGGATAAGACGTAATCCATACTTACTCGAAAGCCGTGGGGCTTGAATACCGATTAATCCTACTTTAATAGCATTGTTAAGAACTACTGTTTCGGCATCAACAACATCAGTGACAGTATAATAAGCTTTCGGCAACTCTTTGGAAAAACCAGGGGGTACAATCAAAAGAAAAACGATCAAAATACTAAATATTAGCGTCACGATACGCATTTGATGAGCCTCCTTACCACCACCCCTAAGATGAAGTTGTGGTAAAAAAATAGCTTACACCTACTTGTAAATTTTGCTAGCTGTTTGTTTAAAAAACTGATCTAACTTATCTTTTATCCCGGTCTGCCCAATAAATAACCTTGCCCATATTTGACGCCAATTTTTTTGAGTAATTCCAAATCTTCTTCTACCTCAATACCTTCAGCAATAAGTTCCGCGTCCAAAACATCAGAGAGTTTAATTAACCGCTCAAGTGCTTTAATTCGCAAACTATCCCGGGTCACTCCATTAATCCACTTTTTGTCAATTTTTACAATATCAGGCTCAAGATGAATAAATGCCTCAAGGTTGCTGCAACCAAATCCGACATCATCAATCGCAATCTCAATACCCGCATCTTTGAATTCTTTTATTGGTTTTAAAAGATAAGAGGGGTCGCCAATAATTTGCTGTTCGCTTATTTCAATGCAATAAGCCTTCTTCTGCCGGTTTTTAGGTAAAAGTTCAATCAAGTCTTTCGGTGGTATATTGATGATAGTAGATGGAAATAAATTGAGGTGAGATTGAACAGTTTCCGGAACTTCGGCGGCTGAGGCAACACACGACCTAAAACATTCATGATCGACTGAAGTTAAAATACCTGATTGGAGACAATATTCAAAAAAGTTAGCCGGCATTTCGAGCTCTTTAATTGATATTCGGCTCAAAAATTCGTAGCCGACTTTCCTTTTGTCCAGGAGGGAGAAAATAGGCTGTTTAACCGAGTGAAATATTTGACGCTTATGATGAAGAGCCGAAAAAATAATATTGAGCGGTTCTTGTTTATTTTGGGCCTTCCCATTTATCTCGTTGCAGAAAATTTTATTTTTTCCGGTCCGCTTACCTGACTCAAGCACATAATGTACTTCGCTTAACAACTCATCAAGGGATGATGTCGTTTCCGGTACTGTTGCGACCCCAAGACTTGCTGTCATTGCCGCCCGTTTTGCATTTAATATCATTGCCGCATTAGAAACCGCAAGGCGCATTTTTTCAGCTAATACCATACCGCTTCTTAAATCGGTGTTCGATAAAACCATAAATTCATCACCGCCCACTCGGCCTATTGTGCCCTGATGTCTTGTGACTGCCCTTAATGTCTTTGACACTTCCTTTAAAACCAAATCTCCGGCCGAATGCCCGATCATGTCATTAACCTGCTTAAAATTATCAAGACCCATTAGAATCGCGGTAAGACTCGATTTGTGCTCTCTTGTTTTTTCTATTTCGGCAGAAAACATCTTCTGCAGCCCTCGTAAGTTAAAGAGTTTTGTGAGCGGATCAACAAGATCTAATTTTTCAAATCGCGAGTTAGCGCTTTCCAGTTTTGCATTAAGAAAATCCACTTGGTTTAAGATTTGCTGTTTTTCGACAATATAATGAATGATCCGATAAAGAAATTGCTCATCTAACAGTTCCTTGGCCAAGCAGTCCTGGGCTCCCAACTCAAGAGCCATTTTTCCTACCCAACCACTTTCGATATCGACAAACACAACAACAGGAATATTGGGAAATTTTTTTCGGATAAATTCGAAATCTTTTAAGCAAAAAATTTGTGTTAGTGATAAATCTAAAAGGATTACGTCGGTTTTGTAAAATAACAGATACTTAACGGCTTCATTAAAACGTGAAACAGATTTGATAAAAAGATTATTGGGGCTTCCTCGATTTAGGCAATTAGTTATGGAACAACTGTCCTTAGGACTCCCCTCGATGGCGAGAACTTTAGGGATGTAAGCATCTTTACGGCCATCCATGATAACCGCCTTTCTGCTTTAGAGACGGCAGTTGCCCATTTCAAGTAATATCATACTCCTCCCACATAAATATCAAACAAAAACCGACTTTTTTTTAAATGAGGCCACGAATTACGATGACGCAGTCTTCGTCAATTCGCCCGGCCGAATTTATGCCGGGAAGGAGCGGCCCAGCGACTGAGTCGGTAATCATTTTATGAGCCACGAATTACGATGACTAGACCCAGGTGTCCCTTTTGCACCGGGTGCAATGGGGACACCTGGGTTTTTGTAGGAGTAAGAATTGGAAAAGAAAAGGCGGAATAACGCAAAAACGCAGGGCGCGTTTTAACGTGCCCTACGTTAGTGTGCCTAGATGCGGTTAAGCTGCTTTAGCTAATTCGAAGGCTTCTTTGACGGCTTGTACGAGAGATTTGATAAAGGCCTTTAGGGTTGTTAAGGTAAAGCTTACGGCATTACCTTTGACTTCAAAGCCGTAGTCCTGAGCAAATTCTACCGTACCTACTTTTGCTGCTGTCTTAGCCATAAGGTCAACTGTCTTAATATGATCTTCTGAATACTTATCATCATCTAAGACTTTGATTACTAATAGCTCTTTACCCTTCTCTGTCGTTAAGAAGTCAGCTAGTTGAGGTGTAACATCCCCAGGTCTTAAGACAAGGGCGATATTGCTTGCATTAGGTGCTCGTTTGATAGCAGCTAATGCCTTATTGATAATAGTATCCGTTGTAGCATCAATCACACTATGAGGATTGGTAGGATCTCTTTCAATCATGCCAGGTACCATTGAGATCACGATACCTTGATGAGACAAGGTGGCATTAGTGTCACTAATCATCATAGGCGCATTAGAAGCTATGAGACTGGAGATATCGATTGCCTCTGCTTCAAGGGTTGGGTCTAGAGCGAATACCTCGGCACCTCGTCTCATAGCATAGACCTTACCGTCTTCACCGATGAGGGCAAAGGTGATCTGATCTCTATCGCCATTAGGCATCATAGAGACTAAGTATCCATCGATCTCTTTACCGCCGGCTACAAAACCCAAACTATTGGCGCCAATATATTCTAGGGTATCAGGCTCTAGCTCAGCCACGAGTCTTTCATTAGCGCTGATAACGGCATTAGCTCCACCGACCGGCATACCGATCACTGTCTGCGCAAACAGGCCTCTGCCTGACATATCCCGGATATGCTTAGATACGAAGTCAGTAATTTTAGAATCTACGCCAAGAATTTTTTCGATTCTAGCTTGCCTAGCGTAAGCTTTTGCTTCACTTTCTACCTGATTAACTCTATCTAGGTTATAATCTGCTTCAAAGTAGTCATTCAAGTGACTCATTTCATGCGCAAGTGAGATCACATGCTGCTTGTCTGACTTTGGTAAATTATCACTATTGAGATAGATAACCTTATTACCAAAATCTGTCTGTGCCGTGCGGTTGATATCAAAACCGGTCCACTTAATAGACCAACCTCGAGCTCTCATTCTCTTTATATCCCGCATTAGATCTCTTAATGCAGTTAGCTGATCGGGTGTCGTATCTCTCCCTAAAGAGTTGCCTATGGCATTGACCGTACTCTTATCGAGACCTGCCTCTTTAAGTTCTTCGAGATCCTTTTGGGCAAGACCCAACGACTGACCTTCCGCAGCTCGTTGAGCTCCTTGATTAAGTCTATCCATAATCTGCTCGCGATTCATTCCGCTTTCGGCAAATCTTCTGGCGGCTCCGGCCACTTCATTTCTCATCGGTTCAAATTCCGGATTATTCTTCAGGAATTCTTCCGTAATTTCATCAATCACTTTAGCTGAGATTTCTTCGACTCCATAAGCCGTACCGACCCGACCCTGTCTGTTGCTAATATAGTCACCTACAAAGTTAAAGCCATAATCGGTAGAAAGATCAATCAGCGTCTTCTGGTAATCCGGGCTAAAGTCTCTGATCATTCGCTCACCATAACTATACGAGAGGATTTCTGAAACCAGATCCTGCCACAGAAACGCTCTTTCCTCAGAGCTTAATTCCTTAGATTTCTCAGGATCTAGAATATCCTGGAATTTCTCATAACCCCTTTCGGATAGAGCAAGAGCGCTTTGTTTAAAATCAGGATTGAGTTTATCCAGATCATCCGCTGTTACCGGTCTCGTAATCAAACCTTCAACATCTTCAACTGGGACTCCCAGGACCTTAGCCATCACTTCAAGACGCTCACGATCGGTCAGCTGATTAAAGAAATAATCATGAGTCACTTCATGGATAAGATTAGGGATATTTTCCTGAGGTGCCTCAGGGTTAACGATCTTAATGACACCGGTTTCAGCTTTTTCATCGATTACCGAAACAATCAGTTTTGCGCCCGCTTTAATATTAGCTATTTCTTCCCGGATCTTCACTTCATCAGGATTTTCCGGATCCATTTCGTTTGCTTTGATAACAAAAGCTCTCAGTTCACGGTAAAGCGGGCTCGTTGTTTTTCTTCTATCAAGCTCACTTATCGCTTTATATCTTTGGTAGTACTCTTTGTTAACATAGTTTCCTCCGACCTTTTCAGGCTTCATAAGCGATCTTTCGACGGCTACCATCGCTTGAGCTACCTGAAGAGCCTCTTTGGTGCCGCGATCAAAAGTTACTACTCTTTCTGCTGATTCCATTGCTCTCTCATTTGAAGGAGCTGTCATCTTCTGCAATCCATAATCTTCTTCGCTTACCGGCTTACCCTCCTCATCAAAGACAAAATAAGCAGCTTGTTCACCAAAGCCTACTGAGACTATGAGGTAAGATACTTTCTCGATCGGCTCATCCGGCTTTGAAATCCTAAAGGTATCTTTTCCGGTATTAATCCTCACGGCATCCTGAGCCGTACCGCTTAAGGTTGAAAGAGCCGTAAGTTCTCCCTTGCGATAAATATCAACACTGTTCTCAGTTTCGTTCTTATTGATCAGAAGTAGAACTTCAGTCGGCTTCATGCCTGTTTCATCCGTAATCACAACCTGAAGCGCATGGAACTCTTCTTTTGTAATGTCTTCAGGCACGATAACTTCTTCTTTGGGTACCCGCGCTTCAGTCAGGGTTAAGATAGCGCCTGATTTTTCTCTGACGATGATGGCGCCATCTTTATAATCAATGCTCTCAACCTCGTTTTTGTCAAGCTCAAGAGGAACAGCAGCTTTAGGCGTCTTATAAACCAAACGGTTACCATCCCGCGAGATTTCACCCACCAATTTCCCTGTCTCATCAGAGAATACAACAACCCCTCTGTCTTCGTCATACTCAGCATTCAGCTCTTGAGAGACCTCGATACCGCTAAACAAGTCGATAATCTCATCCCTCTTTGTTTCGCGTATCTGCCCTCTAAAGCCGTCGATAAAGGCATCGAATCCAAAGGCACTCAAAATGTTGTTATAGAACGGATTGTCAGATTTAAGCATTTCTCTAAGCCGGTTAGCTTCCCCGTCGGCTTCAGGTCCCTCGGATATCTTGTAAAGGGCCAAGATTCTTATGACAGCCTTTCGCTTGAGCGCGGCGCGATTCTCACCGCGTTTATATTCCTCAAGCTCTGCTTTGCTCAAAACATGAGGAAGCGCATCGGCAAAGGTCGTGAGGCCCGTGATCTCGTCTAAAATTGCCTGCTGATCAGCCGGATCAAGCGCATTAAAGTACGCTTCGATCAGAGAATTAATCGCGGCTCTTGAATCAGCCTGTGTCTTAATACTTTCGATAGTGGGCGCGTTCGCCTTTAATACCTCGTTTGCCTTCTGGGCTGTATCGGCCTTCACTTCCTGAGGCTTGACAAAACCAACAGGCACTTCAGGTGCTTCCGGAGCGGCTTTACCGACACCATAACCGGCTTCTTTTTCTTTTTCGGCATAGCGGTTATCAATCGCTAAGATATCTTCGATAATGGCCTTACGCCATTCATCATCCCCGATAATTTGGAAAAATTGACTGGCTTCATTATGGAGA
>CAZLUT010000082.1:0-5960 GCA_964562805.1 uncultured bacterium
AATAATGATGATAGGAGAGGCCCCCGGCCGCAATGAGGATTTGGAAGGTAAAGCGTTTGTGGGACGCTCAGGCAAATTGCTTGATAGTTTATCTCACGAAGCCGGCATTGATACCAAAAAGGACGTTCTGATAGCAAATGTCATTAAGTGCCGACCTCCCCAGAATCGGGTGCCTACGCGAGAGGAAGCGAAAATGTGCCTACCTTATCTTTATAAGCAGATTAAAATAGTCAAACCAAAAATCATTGTCTTGTTGGGCAGAACAGCTCTTAAGCATTTACTTCCCGCAATGAAAGAAAAGGCTCTAAAAGAAGTTGTCGGAAAATTTTTCAAAAATGATTTATTTGTAAGCGCTAATTTTTTTCTTTGTTATCATCCCGCTTACATTTTAAGAGACCCGAGAAAAAAACCGGTAATGCTTAAAATGCTAAAAACTTTAGCCAGGGAGACTAGAGGCTAAAGAAAAACACAAATTACAAATTCCAAAACACAAACAAATTCCAAACAAAAAGGAGGAGCTGAAGCTTCATTTGTATAAGAGAAAAGGTCTGTTCTGTTTTGTGTTTTGAGTTTTGGTATTGTGTATTGTTTGTGATTTGTGGTTTGTGATTTGTGTATTTTAATATTTGAAATATTATATAATCCCCCATGATCAAACGCAGAAAATCAGTAAGAGTTCAGGTTGGTAATATCGGTATTGGCGGCAATGAGCCGATTCGAATTCAATCAATGACCAATACTTCGACAGAAAATGCCAAAGCAACCGCAAACCAAATTCTTAAATTGGCACAAGCCGGCTCAGAATTGGTGCGTGTTACGGTCAATTCCAGAGAGGCAGCCGCGAACATACTTGAAATAAAAAGACGCGTGCGGGATGCAGGCTGTGATGTGCCTTTAATAGGAGATTTTCATTACAATGGGCACATTCTTTTAACCCAATTTCCTGATATGGCAAAAAGTTTGGATAAATACCGCATTAATCCGGGTAATGTCCGCTCAGGAAAAAATCCGAATGCCCCTTTTTCTATTATTTGCCGTGTAGCTCAGGATTTCGCCAAACCCGTACGTATTGGTGTTAATAGCGGCTCTTTGGATCCGGATCTAGTTGACGAAAAAATGAAAAAAAATACTGAAAAAAACTTTGAGAAAGCTACGGAAAGTATTTTAGATGAATGCATGATAGCGTCCGCTTTAAATTCAACTGAGCAGGCGATGAAAAACGGATTAAAGAAAGATCAGATTATTATTTCCTGTAAAACATCAAGACCTGAATCTTTAGTTGGTATTTATCAAAAATTAGCCGAAGAAACAGATTTGGCATTTCACTTAGGATTAACCGAAGCAGGCATTGGTTACCAGGGCGTTATAGCTTCATCAGTTGCGATGGGAATTTTGCTTCAAAAGGGAATCGGAGATACTATTCGGGTTTCGTTGACGCCTAAACCGCATGAGTCTAGAACCGAAGAAGTGCTTGCCGCACAGCATATTTTACAATCCCTAGAAATTCGAAAATTTTTTCCAAAAGTGACCGCTTGTCCGGGCTGCGGCCGGACCACAAGCGCGGTGTTTCAGGAATTAGCGAGTGAAATTGATTTGTTTGTGAGAGAAAAAAACGCCGAATGGAAATCGAAGTTTAAGGGTGTCGAAAATCTTAATATAGCGGTAATGGGCTGCATTGTTAATGGGCCAGGCGAATCCAAGCATGCCGATATTGGAATTTCTCTTCCGGGAATTGCAGAAGAACCATCATCACCAGTTTACATTGACGGAAAAAAGACGCTTACCTTAAAAGGCGGCAAGAAACACATAGCAAAAGAATTTAAGAGGATAATTGAGGGGTATGTGAAAGAAAAAGGTGATAGGGGGTAGGAAAAACCTATCAACTAACACCTTTATTTTTTTGTACCAGCCGCGCACTAATTCGGAAAACTTTAAAAGTCAAAAGATTTTTTGAAATTTTTTTTATCTGCTAAAACGTCTATTTGGTAACAAAAAAATAATTGTGATATCAGAAAAAGATGCTTGCTTGTCTCCAGGCAGTTTTGTATAACTGATAGCTTTTTTAAAGTTCTAATTTTTAAATTTTTAAAACAATGGCTTCATACAAATTAAATAAGTTTTTATTTTTAATAATAGGTGTCGTTTCTTTATCTCTGGCGGTTTCTTCATGCGCCAGTTCAAAGCGCCAGATTTCTAAGCCCGAGGCTCCCTCAAAACCCCGTACAACTTATGACCATTCAAGGGATGTCCATCACTCGGTACGAAAAGGCGAAACTTTGTGGCGGATATCAAAGATTTACAATGTGCCCGTTGCGACTATCAAAGAAGCAAATAGACTTACAAGCGAAACAATTAAAGTGGGCGATAAGCTATTTATTCCGGCAGCAACCGGTATCGGAACTGTTATTGTAGAGGCGGGTAAATTGACTGCCCGCACCCTATCCCCAAGACAAGTTTTCCCCAAGATTGATCAAGGAATTTTTATATGGCCGGCTCGAGGAGCTATTGTTACTCGTTTTGGTGTCGTGCGTGATGATGTGCGTACTAAGGGTATTGATATTGCGACCAATCCTAATCAGCCCGTGTACGCGAGTCGGGCCGGTAAAGTTTCTTTTACGAGTGAATCAGTAAAAGGATACGGTAAAATGATCGTCATTGATCATCCGAGCGGTTTTCAAACAGTGTACGCTTGCAATTCAAAAAATCTGGTTAAAAAAGGGCAGAAAGTCGGGCAAGGTGACATTATCGCGCGGACGGGCGCCTTGAGCCGCGTTCAAAAATCCGGTCTTCATTTTGAAGTTCGAAAAAATCACCAACCTCTTAATCCGGAAAGTTTTCTTAAGTAATGGCTGAGTCGGACTTTTATTTTGAATATCCTTATTTTAACCGGGATAAAATATCTCAAGTGCTCGACAAAAGATTAAAATCATTTCTCGAAGGTTATCATCAGAATGTCGCGTTAATTGGCCCCAGCTATCTTGGTAAAAGTCATATTCTTAGAAAAATGGTTTCTGAAATTCAAGGCACTGAAGTGGTTCCTGTTTACATAGAGTTATACCAGGAGCCTTTTGAGTATTTCGCTCAGCGTTTTATGGGGGCGCTTCTCTTTGGCTTATTGAAGGCAAAAGGAAAGCCGGTTTCGGGAGATTTCTCAGCACTTATTAATCGTTCCAAGCGTTTTATTCCCAAAACACTAAGCCGGATGCGTTTGATTAAACAACTGCTTAAAAAAGGGCGTCTCAAGGAATGTTATGGTTCGCTGCTGTCGCTTCCCAGAATTTTATCGGAAGAAACCGGTTTAAAAATTTTGATTGTCTTGGATGAATTTAATCAAATTACCGAATACGGTATTAAAGATCCGTTTAAAGAACTAGGTACCGAGCTGATGATGCAAAAAGATACACTTTTTATCGTATCAAGCTCGCGTTTTTTAGAAGCGAAAGAAATATTAAAAGGTAAATTATCGCTTCTTTTCGGTAATTTTGAAGTTCTTGAAATCAAGAATTTTTCATTTAAGGAAAGCCGCGAGTTTATCGAACTTTTTTTAGACGGTATTGAGATGAAAGATTCCATTTTGAAGTTTTTGATTCAAATAACGGACGGTCATCCGTTTTATCTGCACATTCTTTTAAATCGACTTAGATCCTTGGCCCTCATGAAGGATCAGGGTATTACCGAGCACCTTGTAATAAAAGCTGTTACCGATGAGCTTTATTTTAAACAAGGCACTTTACATAAGTTTTTTTCAAACAAAATAGAAACCTTAACTCAAGGGAGAATGTCCTATCTTTATTTAACAGCCCTTTTGGGTATTGCTTTAGGAAAAAGGCGCGTCAGGGAATTGAGCCGATATCTTGAAAGAACTCAAAGTGATGCCCGGAAAATCTTAAATCGTTTAACAGAAAAAGAAGTAATTATTCGTTCGGGAAGTTTTCACACATTAAGCGATCCTCTTTTTGTGTTTTGGCTGAAACATATTTTTGCAGTCCAGAAGCGCGATTTGGGAATGGGCTCCCGCGCTGCCCTTGAAACCTTTAGAGCTAATTTACAGTCATCGTATGACGAATTTTTGGCCGAAGATAATAAAGAGCTTCATGAGCGGATTGAGGAGCTTTTGAAAAACTTGAGCCGAGATGATATTTTAGAACTTTCCGGAAAAAGATTTCGGTGTCACGATTTTAATGAAGTTAGCACTAGATTGTCCGATGATGGGAAGCGCGCTTCGCTTCTGGCAAAGTCTCCCCGGGTCAGATGGATGTGTCAGATTTCTGAAAAGCCGGTCGCCGAGGAGGTTGTGAATGAATTTATCGATACGCTTGATCGCTATAAAAAACCGATTAAAAACCGTATTTTAATAACACAATCCGGCATTGGCCTCAACGCGAAACTTTTGGCGCAAGAATCCCGCATTCATATTTGGAATCTTAAGAATATAAATTTCTTATTAAGTCTCTTTGGAAAAAATAAGGTTATTCCCAATGGATAAACTGTGGGCTCCCTGGCGCGCTCCTTATATTCTCAAAAATTTTAAAAAAAAACCAAGAGGGTGTATTTTTTGCAATGCTTTAAAGGCGTACCAGAAAAATAAAAGCTGCCAAGTTGTAGAGGTGACAAAACTCTCAGCGTCTCTTCTTAATATTTATCCTTATAACAATGGACATATTATGGTGTTGCCGCGCCGGCACGTTGGAGACTTCCAAAAATTAAAACGCGCGGAACTTACTGATCTAATGGAACTTCTCCAAAAAACTCAAAAGACACTTGCTCGGGTTCTAAAACCGGACGGCTTCAATGTTGGTCTTAATCTTGAGCGGGAAGCAGGAGCCGGTATTCGGGAACATCTTCATTTTCATGTTGTTCCCAGATGGAACGGGGACACTAATTTCATGCCGGTTTGCGCTCGCACCAAAGTTATTTCTCAAAGCTTAGAAACGCTGCATAAAGCTCTGTGTGATGATATCCAGAAAAGAAATCGAAGAAAGAGAATTTGAAATATTAGCCCCTTATGCTGTTTTCTCAAAAAACAGCAAAGGTCGCCGGTATCCGGAGCGCGAGGATGACCAGCGAACCTGTTTTCAAAGAGACCGGGATCGCATTCTTCACTCAACAGCCTTCAGGCGCCTTCAATACAAAACCCAAGTATTTGTGAATGACGAAGGGGATCATTACCGCACCCGCTTAACTCATACCCTGGAAGTAGCGCAAATAGCTCGCTCCATTGCGAGCACCTTAAAATTAAATGAAGATCTAGCGGAGTCGCTGGCACTTTCGCATGATCTGGGGCACGGACCTTTTGGACATGCGGGGCAGGATGCCTTGGCACTTCTCATGAAGAATTACGGCGGTTTTAATCATAATTTTCAGGTTTTGAGGATAGTCGAAGACCTTGAAGAAAGTTATCCAAAATTTAAAGGGCTTAATCTAACTTTTGAAGTGAGGGAGGGTCTCAGGAAACATACGGAATCTAAATTTTTTTCCCTGGAAGCCCAAATTGTCGATTTGGCGGATGAGATTGCCTACAACAGCCATGATTTAGATGATGGAATTCGGGCCGGCTTTTTATCCTTTAAAGAATTAGCGGGACTCAGGCTCTGGGAAAAAGTTTTAAGACGTGTCCGACGGGAGTTTGGCCAAAAAATTAATCCAATTCAAAAAAGGCGAATGGCAATTCGTTTTTTAATTAACGCTCAGGTCAAAGATATAGTAGGTGAGACCTTAAAAAGAATTCATTTGAGGAAAATTAAGACTGTCCACGAGGCACTTAAAGATCGTCATATCGCGAATTTTTCCAGTGATTTTAAGTTAGACCTAGGCGAGCTTAAAAAATATCTTTCGACTAAGCTTTACAAACACCCCAATGTCTTTTCTAAGAGTCTTCGGGGAAAAGAAGTAATTAAAACTTTGTTTAAAGCCTACATACATGACCCGAAAAAAATGCCGACGTATGCCCGCTCTAAAGT
>CAZLUT010000083.1:0-5944 GCA_964562805.1 uncultured bacterium
ACTCTCCTTCATAAAAAGAAGACCAGTCTATCTCAAGTATTTCCTCTGTCTAGAAGGGGTTCCAGGCCGATGCCGCAAAAAAGGGTCCTTTGGAAATTTCAACCGTGTTTTTAGCCTATAAAATAAGGCTTTTCCAACAATTTTCTTTTTTAAAGAACACGCGTTTTAGCCCCTTGCTAACTGCATTTGTTTGAGCTGAAAAGCCAGCTCCGTTTTCTTCTGCATCAGGAATAAATGCTTATTATCCAACTGGTTAAGCTTATCTTCCGCCTTTTTTAAGGCCCTCTCTGCCGCTTCTGCTTGCTCCCGCATTTTTCCACTTTTTAGAACAAGATTTCGGATCTCTTTTTTATCTTCCTTCGATTTACAGAAAACACTGCATATTCAGTGCGATTTCTTTTTTTTCTTCCTTTTTTTATGCAACATCGTGTCTAATTGTTCTCTGATGACAAGAAGAATCCTGTCAAGGTTAACCACATTCTCCGAACTAAAATCATACATACCAAGAAAATTAAGATGTTGCCATGCAATTGGCGATATTCTTTTTAATAATTCGACGGCTTCCCAATCTCCTTCTTTTTCTTTTATTTCTAACATTTGTGAAAGCAAATAACCATTATAGTAAAGTATTGCATTCGCTATAAGACGAGCACACTCATTCCAAAGAATGATTTCCGCTTCATTTTTTCCGCGGAATTCTCCTCTGTGAACCTCTGCTATCGCTCGTCTTAGTTGATGATATTCTTCCGTTCGATTAAGAATCGTTCTCACATATCGCCTAATATCTTCATCATCAATATACCATAAAAGATAAATGCTCATCAATATATTATTGTATTCCCATAGCGCATCTTTTGTTTTGTCCTTGCGTTTGTGAGAAGAGAGTTTTTTTACTGCCGTACTTTGTTTTGTTTCACCCAATAGTAGAGCAGTAAAAATGTCTCGGACATTAGACCACTCATCCGTAATAAGCTTATCTTTGATTTTTTTAGAAGGCTTTATTATATAGTTTTCATTATATTCTTTTGGGTTTTTAAATCCATAAAGGTGTTTCATTTTTTTTGTGATTGTTTTATAACAAGGAGCAAAAAGAACATTCTTTAACTGAAGGAGAGCAAAATTAAGTTGGTTGGTGCCTTCATTATCTGTAGAAACGATATCAGGTTTGATTTCTGATGTGTTGTTCTGTATTGCATCAAACAAAAAATGACTTTCATGTCCCGTGATGATTCTAGTGGTAACGGCAGCATAATTAATCAACAAGGTATACGCTGACACTCCTTTTTCTTTGTAATATTTTCGTAAATATTTGCTCTTAAATGTTTGTAATCGCACATCGTATTTTTGCCCATCTCCGCCACCATGAAAAATGTTTTCTACTAAATTATAATATTTAAAGATGGGAAGTTTCTTCATTGCATTTGTAATGAAATCGTTTGCCTCAATCAGTGTTTCCAATCGAATTCTACTTTGTTGAATATGAAGAAGTGTATCGTAAATTAGATTAGAACTTTCTGCCATCTTGTTAATCCCTAATCCTGTTGCATTAGCAAGGATACAGGCTAAAATATATTGATAATGAAACATCTTTTTTGATTGATGGGATTTGATATGGGTAAAGGCTTTCATGAAACCACACTTTTTATCAACGAAAATTAAAAGGTCAATAATATTAACCTTATCCAGTTTATCGTAAAAAGGGTGATTTACTTTTTTCTTTGCTTTTTTGTACGGCAATGTCCAAGTTAGATTCTCTCCACTTCCTTTAAGTTTGATCCCTTTGTTTTCACCATTTAGGATGCGTTTATTAACCACATCAAACATCATTTCAATCAGCTTTTTTAACTCTGCTAAGATTGTATGAATATCATTTTGTAGTAGAGGAATATAGCTTTCTTTGAGAAGCATTTCCCTATTTTTCCCCATATCTTTCTCAATCTGTAGGTCAGCTCCGAGACTTTTATATTCAACAGAATGATTAAAGAACACCGTCCCTGAGTCAAGACTTTTTTCTATACTTTGATATATGAAATATTCATACTTATAAGAATCTATTGAGCTTGTCTTTCTCTTTTTTTTGCCGGATCTAATCTGTTCTTTCCCTAAAAAATATTTCCTTATTTCTGTAGGAATGACTTGCATTGGGGTCTTACTCTTAGAAAATTCATTTAATTGTTTGTTCTGCCTAAATGCGGAGCTCATAAATCCCATCGCTTTATCTAGCCCTTTTGTGTTCTTTTGACATTTAAAATCTAGCGCCATAAACAAAGGCCTTAAGTTTATTGCAACCGAATGATGTTTAATTCTATGATAATCCCAAATAAATTCTTTTTTGTCAATTGTGTCACGACTGATTAATTTACTGTATTTCCTGAGCATATCCTGAGGAATAATTTTAATTCTTTTTTCTTTATTTTTTTAAAGAGAAGATAGTTTAATTCATCGTTATCAAAAAAATCAAGCACTTTAGAGACCTTCTCTTGATGATAGCTTACCACTAACTTAGCCTTAATCATCTCTTCTGTAGCATACTCTTCTGCTTGTTTATTGTAGGTTCTTACATAATGAATAAATCCTTCGATTAAATTATTATTAATTTTAAAAAACTGATTGTATACAAAACAAAGAACATGGAGTTGAGTTTTTTCTGGGGTCAGCTGGTTTAACTTGTAAGCATCGTAGTAAATTGCTAGCGATGAATAATAATCGATATTTTGACTAGAAATCTTTAATTTCGGTAAAAACCGCTCGCTGAATTTAAACATCCTCTTTATTTTGTAATGTTTTTCAAGCTCAGCTTGAATCTGATTATGGTTGAAATTTTTCGGATCGTCTTTCAGGGAGGTGATGGGCGATAATCCTTCTTTTGAGCAGAGTAACTGTTTAATGGTGTTTTTCACATATTTTGGAACATGCTTTTTTATTATCTTTTTTAACCTCTTTTCCTCTGCAGTAATTGCTTTCCCAATAATCGTTTGCATCGTGGTATAGGCAGGAATAGGAATGCTATTCTGCTCAAGATAAATTAAGAGCTCTCGAAAAAGATCGATCGGATCAACGTTATTTTTAATCAGACTGCTTGCTTTCTTCATTAACAGCGATTCACAGTTAACCTTTAACTTAATCTTCAGTAATTGACAAGTTATTTCTCTAGTTTTCTTTTTAACCTTAGAAGAAGGTAATAGAGTTGGAATTTGGTTTTCAGGAAAATACGTTTTTCTAATGTAAGCAATATCTTTCCTGCTCTTTTTAAAACAGATTTTGTGAAAGATTGTCGTTGATTTAAAATATCCAAGTTGCAGGATGAAATAAATTTTTGCATTAACTCTTTTAAATTTTCTAAGAAAAGCTAATTCTTTTTTCTCTAAAAAGAAATATTCTTGTCGTTCCGTATCTGAAAAAACAGGATAATCGTATACTTCTTTTACTTCTGAGTCAGGTAAGATATAAATTCTTTTATTTGATGGCATTAAATAGAATTACTCCTTTTGATCAAAATAAAATTCAATTAAATGTTGTGCTGCATTCTCATCAAATAATTGTCCTTCTTCAATATATTCCCTCACCATACTATCGTTTTTCCAACCCCCTTGACGTTTTATCGCACTAAAATCAGCTCCCGCACGAGCAGCACTGGTTGCAAATCCTCGGCGTAAACTATGACTTGATACGTCTTCCACAAAATCAAATTGGCACTGTTTTGCTAATGATTTAAGAATGGTACTAATGCTATCAGGATGCAAAGCAGAATGGCTGAGTTTTCCCCAGCGATTAATTTTTCTGAATAAGACTCCTTCTGTAATCCCAGAGTACTCTATCCATAATTTAATAGCCTTAACTGGACAAGCAGCATGCGATGTTTTCCCATAGGGAAGCGCTTTGATTTTTCCTTCCTTCATTTGGTCTGTTTTGGATTTAGGAATGAGAATTAATAATCCTTCCGGCTCAAATCGTAAATGCTCAAGATGAATCGCAATTAATTCACTTCGACGAAATGCTCCAAAATAAGCTATTTGAATAAGAGCACTATCTCGAATCGCTTTCAAATCATTTTTTTTATGTAGCTCTGTAATCATCCTGTTAATATGTTCGGCGCGCAGTGCTTTCGCTTTTCGTTTTGGTTTTCCGTGTTTGCGTTGTATCCCTTTAAGCAATTTACGAATGCGCGGAGTTTGTGTGGGGTCTGTTAATTGTTGATAGCGATGCCAATGAGATAACGCTGTTAAATGAAGGGAAAGTGTTCTTGGATTCAATAGGGATGCATGATGGGTTAAATAGCGTATAATACTCTCTTCATCAGCAGGAAGTAGACCACCATAGGCTTCAAATTGTCTGATACCGGCTTGATACGCTCGGCGTGTGTTGGCTGCCGTTGCTTCATGGAGGTAATCTTGCAGTTTATTTGCTTCCAGAGAGAGGTTATTTTGTTTATTTCGTAATGATAGGGGCAAAGGGGTGTTTTCGTTATCTTGGTTCATTTTAAGCCTTCTGTCGCTGATTTTCTGGTGTTGTAGTGCGCTGTAAACGAAAAATGATATCATAAATTTAATAAAATCGGATAAGAGCACTTATCCGAAATAATATTTTCAATTTTCCTGTATTTATGCTATCGTTTTTTATCATACTAACACATAAAACATTATTCAATACGATATTATCAAGGAACCCTCATGGCAAGAACAGGGGTCAGTTATTTGGATGTAGCAGAAGCGGCAATGCAATTAACAGAACAAAATACTTATCCGACAATTGAAGCAGTACGCCAGGTTTTGGGAACGGGAAGCAACAGCACCATCAACCGTCATTTGCGCCTCTGGCGAGAAAAACAAGGAAACGCATTAGAAGCTCAAAAAGGGCTACCCGAATCCTTATTAGTTGCAGTGAAAGCGCTTTACAAAAGTATCCAGGAAGAATCCACGGGCAAAATGGAGGCCTTTCAAGCTGAAGCAAAACAACAGCTCCAAGAACTACAAATTCAAATGGAAGACCTCAAACTGGAGAACAATCGACTTCTACAACACAACGCTTCACTTGAAGAAAAACTGACTGATTCAGTATATCAATTATCCGTCTCAAAAAAACTTATTGATCAGTTAAATCAAACCATAGAAAAAAAAGAGCATGAAGCTCAATTTCTGAAGAACGGTATTCAGGATAAAAAAGAAGAAATTGATCGACTCACGCAACAAATCAAACATTCCCATGACAATTTAGATCATTATCGTGAATCTATTCGAGCAGAACGGGAAAAGGAAAAACAAAAAAACGAAGTACAAATAAAAAATCTTGAACAACAAATTTATCATCAACAAACTAAACTATTACAAGCTGAAAAAAAGACAGGGGGCTTAATACAACAAATTGAATCATCTGAAAAAGATAAAAAAATAAGAGAGCAGGAGTTGTCTGAAGCATTAAAAAAATGTGGGGAACTTGAGAAAATACGACAACACTATGACATTACTTCCAGTATTTTGAATGAAAAATATGATAAACTTTCATCTGAGTATGCTGCGCTTTCTGATGAATCGAAGGAAGATAAAAAAGAGATCCGAAATCTTGCTCTAAAAAGTGGAAAAATGCGGGAGCAAGCAGAAGCAGCAGAAAGGGCTTTAAAAAAGGCGGAAGATAAGCTTAACCAGTTGGATAATAAGCATTTATTCCTGATGCAGAAGAAAACGGAGCTGGCTTTTCAGCTCAAACAAATGCAGTTAGCAAGGGGCTAAAACGCGTGTTCTTTAAAAAAGAAAATTGTTGGAAAAGCCTTATTTTATAGGCTAAAAACACGGTTGAAATTTCCAAAGGACCTTTTTTTGCGGCATCGGCCTGGAACCCCTAAAACAAATTGTCACTGCATGAGATTTTGCCTAAAATACGCTGAATAGTTACTCTATAAGGTTATTATCAATTTCTAATAACCCATTTTCGATATAACGAATCAGTT
>CAZLUT010000084.1:0-5732 GCA_964562805.1 uncultured bacterium
ATTAAATCCCTACGCGTTATTAGTTGGTGTAACGACACTGATGCTTTTTGCAATGCATGGATCGATTTATGTAGCTTTGAAAACAGAAGGCGCTCTTCAGAAAAAAGCGAGGCAATGGGTGGATATTCTGATATTTTTATTTATAGCTTTTTATATCGCGACAACTATTGTCACTTTGCTTCACGTGCCTCAAATGGCTGATTTTCTTAAAACACATTACATTTTGTTCCTTCTGCCTTTGATCAGTTTGATCGCAATTATTAATATTCCAATTCAATTTCGAAGAGGGAACGAATTTATTGCTTTTTTATCTTCCTGTGTAGCTGTTGTTACTTTGCTGGGGCTTTTTGGACTCGGAATTTATCCGAATATTGTTCCTTCGATCCCTACCGTTGCCAATAGCTTGAACATATATAACGCCGCCTCTTCTCAAAAAACTCATACCATTATGCTGATCGTAGCTTGCATCGGTATGCCTCTGGTTATAGCTTACACGGCGAGCATTTACTGGATTTTTCGCGGGAAAGTTAAGCTAGAACCTGAAAGTTACTAGCAACTTTCAGGTTCTAGCAGTGAATAGTAAATAGTCATTAGCCGTTAGAGCTAAAGAGCCTACGGCAGATTTTATTACTAGTCACTAATCACTATCCACTTTCTCTCTTGTGACGCTTTCGTCCCTTATATATAATCAAATCTCAATTTTAACCATCCCCAACCGTTCAAAAGCGAGGGTATTTTGAAGGATAATGGTTTCCTTTATTACTTAACTTTGATTACGGAGCTGGGGCTTGTAATGGCCAGCTGTATTTTGATCGGATTGGGTTTGGGGCTTTTTATTGATAGTAAATTTAATACAGAACCTTTTGGTGTTTTGGCATGCTTATTGCTAGGTATTATCGCAGCATTTCTTAATGCCTATCACTTAATCATGAGAAAAATAAAATGAATAACGAATTAGCAACATATCGAAAGTCTATTATTAACCGGTCATTCTGGCTAGGCGCAGGTCTCGGGATATTATTGGTTATATTAGGTTATAAACCTTACGCTTTAGGCGTAATCATTGGTGTTTTTGTCGCAGCGATCAACTTTTTTCTACTTTCTCTTGACGTTTTTAGAATAGCCGGCGGTGCCCGCAAGGGAAGCGTTCTTTTTTCTTTTCTAATTCGCTATATTTTATTGGGTGCTGCTATTTATCTAGTCATTAGATACCCCGAAGCCAATATTTTTGGCTTTCTGATCGGATATTTCATCTTACAAGCTAATATTTTTATAACTTCTTTTTTGAAAAGAAGTAATCTTACAAAAACTACCAACCCATCAGAAAAGTAAGTAATGAATTCCGAGACTATTGCTAAAGAAGCTAAACCAAAAAAAAACAAACTCAAAACAATTTTGATTTGGTCTGGGATTCTTGCCTTTGTTATTTTTGAAATTATCATCTCTAAATACGTTCATCCTTCGATGGCACGCGTCACGCATCACCCGCATAATCTAGAGACGATATTCGGGTTTAATATTCCTTTTGGCGGCGTGAATGCCGCGATTATTATCAATACTTGGGTCATTATGGGTTTTATGATCTGTGTTGCTTTGATCGGCCGATTTGGATGGAAAACTTTTCCAGGGAGACGGCAGGCAGCTTTTGAAGTATTAGTAGGTGCTTTTTCGAGTCTTTGCACCGAAAGTCTTGGCTCTAGACTAGGTAGACAAGTCGTTCCTTACATTATGACACTTTTCTTTTTTATCATGCTTTGCAATTGGCTGCTCTTGCTTTATATGATCCCTTGGATTGAAGAGCCAACACTAAATCTTAATACAACTCTTGGCTTAGGGTTTATCGCTTTTTGTGTTTCTCATGGGATTGCGATTAAAGAAAAAGGCTTTAAGCACTATATCCAGCATTATTTTGAGCCTACGATTAATATCGGCTCTGTAAACTTACCCAATATTTTCTTTTTTCCGCTTCACCTGATCGGAGAAATTGGAAAGTTGGTTTCACATTCTTTTCGGTTGTTTGGAAATATTCTGGGCGGTGCCATTATTTATGTGGTTGTTACCGCTTTGATTCGCCATATGATAATTCCACCGGCGCTCCATCTTTTCTTTGGTATTTTTGTCGGCGTAATCCAGGCTTTTGTGTTTTCGCTTTTAGCTCTTACTTATATTAGTATTCTAGCCGGCGGAGAAGGCGAGGAGCATTAATGAGTACTGATTGGTTTACTTTGGTAGCTGTTATTTCAGCGGGCTTTGCCATGGCTGTTGGAGCTATTGGCCCCTCGCTAGGAATAGGGCGCATTGCTTCCTGTGGTCTTAGGGCAGTACATTATCAGCCGGCAAAATCAGGTTCTGTTATGAAAAGCATGTTAATTGGGATGGCTGTAACGGAATCATCCGCTATTTTTGCATTGGTTACAGCAATGATATTGCTTTTTACCCCCATTCCCATTACGGGATGGGAAAAAATATTCGCGATTGCGGGAGCAGGGCTTGCGATTGGTCTTGGGACACTTGGTTCAGGCATCGGTGAAGGAATGATCGCTTCTAAAGCTGTCGAAAGCATTGGAAGGAGTCCTGAATCTGAACAAACCGTTACCCGCATGATGCTTTTAACTCAAGCAATTACAGAATCCCCGGCCGTATTTGCTCTTGTGATTGCACTTTCACTTATTTTTGTTGAGCAGGCAAAGTCAGGTATTGTCTACGCGGCATCCCTCATTGCTTCGGGGCTTTGTATGGGGATTGGCGCTATTGGACCTGCTATTGGAGAAGGTTTTGCGGCAAGCCGGGCAACGGAGGCGGTGGGAAAAAAACCTTCCTCGTTTCCGGCTGTCTTACGTACATTACTTTTGGGAATGGCATTAGCTGAATCAGTTGGTGTTTATGCGATGGTGATATCGTTATGTCTCATGTACTTCAGCTAAACGCAGGGTGCAGGGCGCACGGAGCATGGAGAAAAATGAAAAAATTTAGATTTCAAGATTTAGAAATTTGGAATGATGCAATAGAAATTGCGAACGTGTTATTTGATATTGCAGATGATTTGGAAAAGAAAAAACTTTTCCGTTTTTCTGAACAGCTTCGTGGAGCTAGCATGAGTATTTCGAATAATATTGCTGAGGGTAGCGGCTCAAGTTCTAAAATTGAGTTTAAACGATTTTTAGATATTGCAAAACGTAGTGCTTTTGAAAACGCAAACATTTTAATTCTTTTAGAGAAACGTAGCTTGATTGGCAAAACTACTCTCGAAAAGCAATTGGATAAATTAAACTATTTATGTCGCAAAACAACTAATTTTCAAAAAACTTTAAAAAATACAATCGTATGAACGCCTTGCGCCCCGCGCTTTGCGCCATGCGGTAACAAAGGAGAGAAAGAAATGGTAGAAGCAGCAAGTACAGGTGAAATTGTAAGAGCCTTGGCTGTAGTGAGCGCCGGCTTTTGCATGGGAGTTGGAACTTTAGGGCCTGCTATTGGCGAAGGGTTGGCAGCCGCTAAAGCGTGTGAAGGCGTTGCAAGAGAACCTCAAAACGCGGGTGTTATTACCCGGACAATGCTTGTAGCGTTGGCCGTTATTGAGTCATTGGGTATTTACGCGTTGGTTGTAGCGCTTCTTTTAATTTTTGTAGTGAAATAAATAATGGTTTCAATCGATTTTACAATTTTTGTTCAGTGGCTTAACTTTGGAGTTTTGCTTCTGATTCTTTATTTAATTTTGTATAAACCATTGATTAAATTTCTGGATGAGCGTAATGCAAAATTAAAAGATGATATCGAATCAGCCAAAGAAGAGCGGGAGAAAGCCGAGAGGGTGCATCGTGAGCATCAGGCGAAACTAGCTGAACTGAAACTTGAAGCGATCAAATACCTTGAAGAAGCCAAGAAAAAAGGGGAAAAAGAAAGAGACCGTGTTTTAGAGGAGACTCATAAAGAAGCCGAGAAGATCTTGGAGAGCAGCTTGAAAGAAGTGAAGTATGAGGCTGAGAAAATTCGGCAGGAATTAAAAAAAGAAGTAGCAGGACTTGTCACCGAGTGTGCTTCAAAAGTATTGGAGCGTGAAGTAAAAGAAAAAGATCATCACAAGTTTATCGATTCTTTCCTGGAAGAAGAAGTGAAGGATGGAAGCGACGTTTATGATTGAAGCCTTTACCATTCGTTACGCACAGGCCCTTTATGATTGCTGCTTGGAGAATGAGAAGCTTTTAACAAAAGCCGGCTTTGAATTGGAAGCTTTGAGCGATCTTGTGGATGAAAATCCCGATCTTGTTACGTATTTTGATTCACCAATCATTGCGGTTGAACGGAAATATGAATTTTTGGCTAAAATTATTAAAAAGGCGAAAATTTCCAGCGAAGTCCATGGCCTTTTGAGATCTATCATCAAAAGAGAACGGTTTTTATATTTAAGAACGGTTGAGAAGGCTTATAAAGAAATGCTTGCCACCGAAGAGGCGGGAACAGAGACGTTTATTTATTCAGCCAGGGCTTTGACGGATGATGAAAAAGCGCTGCTTAAGAGCCGTTTGCAGAGCGTAGCTAAAAAGTTTATTAAAGTTAAAGAAATTGTAGATCCTTCCCTGATAGGAGGGGTGAGAGCAGAAATTGATCATAAGGTTTATGATAGTTCGATTCGGACTAATTTAAATTTATTAAAAGAAGGAATGTTAAGTTAAAAGGAAATATTATGAAAATTACAACCGAAGAAATCTCATCTGTTATTCGAGCGGAAATCGAAGCGTTTAAATCCAAGCTGGATGTAAGAGAGGTCGGCACAGTTCTTGAAGTGGGAGATGGTATTGCCCGGATTTACGGTCTTCAGAATGCGATGTACGGGGAGCTCATCCTCTTTCCGGGGGACATTTATGGAATGGTTCTTAACTTGGAAGATGAGAGTGTAGGGGCTGTAATTTTTGGAAGCGATCGCCAGATCAAAGAAAAAGACGAAGTGCGGGCTACGGGCCGTGTCGTGGAAGCCCCGGTGGGCGAAGAAATGGTGGGGCGTGTTGTAAATGCGTTGGGCCAGCCGATTGATGGCAGGGGCGCCATTAAAACCTCTAAGAAACGCCCTGTTGAAATCAAGGCGCCCGGTGTTATCCAAAGACAACCCGTTAAAGAACCGCTTCAAACGGGCCTTAAAGCAATCGATGCGATGATCCCGATTGGAAGAGGTCAGCGCGAATTGATCATTGGAGACCGGCAGACGGGAAAAACCGCGATCGCATTGGATACGATCCTCAATCAAAAAGGACAAAATGTAATTTGTATCTACGTTGCAATCGGGCAAAAAAAATCAAGCGTGGCAAGTGTTATTAAAACCCTGGAAGAAAAGGGGGCATTGGATTACACCATTGTCGTGAATGCCGCGAGCTCCGACTCCGCTCCTCTGCAATATTTAGCTCCTTATACCGGATGCACCATAGGGGAAGAATTTCGCGACACCGGCAAACACGCTTTGATTATTTATGACGATCTTTCAAAGCATGCTCAAGCCTATCGTCAGCTTTCTCTTTTGTTAAGACGCCCTCCAGGTCGTGAGGCTTATCCCGGGGATATTTTTTATACGCATTCAAGACTGCTTGAACGGGCAGCAAAACTGAGCGATGAGGAAGGGGGCGGATCTTTAACAGCGCTTCCTATCATTGAAACTCAGGCTGGGGATGTGTCGGCCTATATTCCGACCAACGTGATCTCAATCACAGATGGTCAGATCTACCTCGATAACAATTTATTTT
>CAZLUT010000085.1:0-5702 GCA_964562805.1 uncultured bacterium
AGACACGATGTCAAAAATAAAGGCTAGAATACCGTGCAGCCAGACAGGAAGCAGTGAGAGAAGACTTCCATGCGGCCCGCTCACTATAAATTCACCATTTGCAACACAGAGAACTAAAAAGGACCAAAAAAGGATCGCGTGATTGTAACCAAAGGGGCGACTCCTAACTCGCTCTTGAGCAAAGGCATAAAAAATCATATTCCAAAGGCGCTTAAAAATACTATGAAAACGGTCGTCTCGTTTACCTAAAGTGATAAAACGAAAACGCACAAAGCAGCTCCATGCAAAAAAAGCCAATGAAGCGGTAAGTACAATTATGAATATTGTATTTTCAGTCAAAACCTACTCCTTTTTCCCGCGCTTTTCTTTTATACATTTGGTAATGGCCGGAACAATTTGAAAAACATCGCCCACAATTCCGTAAGTAGCCACTTCGAAGATCGGAGCGCTTTTGTCGCGGTTAATAGCAATGATAAAATCCGAATCCTGCATACCGACCAAGTGCTGAATGGCGCCGCTGATACCGCAAGCAATATAGATTCTGGGCCTAACTGTTTTGCCAGTCTGGCCAACCTGCCGTTCGACAGGCATAAACCCTGACTCAACAGCTCCCCTAGAGCAGCCGACGACGGCATCCAGTTCTTTAGCGAGTTCTTCTAAGATGCCAAATTTTTCTTTTGACTGCATTCCCCGTCCGCCTGAAACGATTATTTCTGCGCCTGAAAGATTAATAAGGCCAGCGCCTTTTTTATGATCATCAATAACTTCTAAAACTCGCGCCGCAATATTTTCTTCTTTTACGTTGGAAGCTTCGCGCACTATCTCACCTTGACGGCTATCATCTCTCGGCGGCATACTCATCACATGAGGCCTTACGGTAGACATTTGCGGCCTTGTGCGTTCGGTCATAATAGTAGCCATAATATTGCCGCCAAAAGCAGGCCGGGTTTGCATCAGAAATCCCCTGTCATCAATTGCTAATCCCGTGCAATCTGCGGTTAATCCTGTCGCAAGCTCTGTCGCGACAGCGCCGGCCAGGTCTCTTCCAAGCCCTGTAGCACCCATTAATATAATTTCTGGTTTATATTTGTTAACCAAGTCACAAACAGCTTTGCAGTAGGGTTCGGTTCGATAGTGAAAAAAGGTTGGCTCATCTATTAAATAAGCCTTAGAAGCTCCATACGCAAAAGCTTCCTTACATAAACCTTCCGCGTTACTTCCGATAACTACAGCGCACAGTTCTTTGTTTAAACTTTTAGCAAGTTCGGCTCCAGCCCCAAGCAGCTCCCAAGAAACGGAGGCGGGCTTTCCATCAACGTGTTCTATAAAAACCCACACATCTTTATATCCCGCGAGCTTAGCGGCAATCTCCTCTTCTTCTTTAGTCATCTTGTGAGGTGCCGGGTGAGCAACAGCTTCTTTTTCGTATTCTTTGAGAATTTCAAGCTCTTCTTTAGTGAAATACATCTCAATGGCTTCGGCAGGGCAGATCTTCACGCACTTAACGCAGCCGATACACTTTTTATTGTCAATAATCGGCGCACCATTATCATCCATCTCGATGGCATCGACAGGGCACGCTTCCTGGCAACGGGCACCGCAAGCGGTGCAAGCACCTGGTAAGAGCACTGCTTTTCCGCGAGGTTTTTTCGGCTTTTTCTTTTTTTCTTCCATTCCTAACCTTTTGAAATAATATCTTTTTGGATAAGTGTATCGACTAGAAGCTCTGCTGTTTCTTGAGGTTTATTAACTCCGTCACCTAAAATTTCACCCTGATCCCGCTCAGGAGAAAATATTTTTCGCACTTGTGTAGGAGATCCTTTAAGACCAATCACTTCTGCGGGAAGTTTCATTGTTTCGTTATTCCATAATGCAACTTCCATCTCTTCTGCCATGAGTCTTCTGGGAACAATCGGATATCGGGGCTGGTTGATTTCTCTAACCACAGCTATCATCGCGGGCATTGGTGCTTCTACTATCTCGTGGCGCCCTTCGAGCTTTCGCCTAACTTTTATTTTCTTTGCGGATAAATCTACATTTTGAATTTGGTCTACTGAAGTTAATTGTGAATATTTTAATCGTGTTGCAATGCCGGGACCTGTTTGAGCGGTATCTCCATCAATACTCTGCTTACCACACATCACGATTCCGACTTCTTCTTTCTCATTCAGTTTTTCAATAGCCTTAGCTAAAACGGAACTCGTCGCCAAGGTGTCGGCACCTCCAAAAGCGCGATCGCTTAGAAGTACGGCCTCATCAGCTCCCATCGCTAATGCTTTTCTTAAGGTAATTTCTGTATTGGGCGGCCCCATTGAAATAACGATAACGCGAAATCCAAATTTATCTTTGAGTCTAAGACTTTCTTCTAATGCAGGAGAGTCGTAAGGATTAACGATAAAAGGCACACCTTCCCTAACAAGCCGGCCTGTTTCAGGATCGGTTTTAACCTGAGTGGTATCCGGCACCTGTTTAATACACGTAACGATTAACATTTTTATGTCTTTTTGTTTTTAAAGACCTGCTACAACCAAGTCCCCAACTTCAGATGTTGAGTATCCCATTTTGCCGGCGCCAAGAGCTTTTATTTTTTTAGCGGTTACATGCATAACGCTTTTTTCAATAGCAGCCGCCGCCTCAGTCTCGCCTAGAGTTTCAAGAAGCATTTGAACCGCACAGACTGCCGCTAAAGGATTAATCACACCTTTGCCCGTATATTTTGGAGCGGAACCGCCAATAGGCTCAAACATAGAAACTCCCTTAGGATTAATATTTCCGCCGGCTGCGATACCCATCCCGCCTTGAATCATGGCACCTAAATCAGTAATGATGTCGCCAAACATGTTATCTGTAACAATCACATCAAACCACTCTGGGTTTTTAACCATCCACATGCAGGTGGCATCCACGTGAGCATAGTCACGCTTAATATCGGGGTAATCTTTTTTGCCAATTTCATGAAAAGTGCGTTCCCACAGGTCGAAAGCATAGGTAAGCACGTTGGTTTTGCCGCACAGTGTCAAAGTTTTATTTTTGTTTCGTTTTTGCGTATATTCAAACGCGTAGCGAAGACAGCGTTCTACACCACGTCGAGAATTTCGACTTACCTGAATAGCAATCTCATCTTGCGTGCCTTTATCAATAAATTCACCTTCACCCACATAAAGACCTTCATTATTTTCGCGCACAACAACAAAATCAATATGCTCAGGACCTTTGTCCTTCAAAGGGCATTCGACGCCTGGAAAAAGCTTTACAGGTCTAAGGTTGATATATTGTTCAAGATCGAAACGAAGTCTTAGAAGCAACCCTTTTTCAAGAATTCCGGGTTTCACTTCCGGATGGCCCACAGCACCCAAAAGAATTGAATCAAAAGTGCGAAGTTCTTTTAAGACAGAATCCGGAAGGATTTCACCTGTTGCTAGATAACGATCTCCACCTAGATCATAATTTGTTAAATCGACCTTAAAATTGAATTTTTTTTGGGCAGCGTTTAATACTTTTACAGCTTCTACAGTTACTTCTGGTCCTGTACCGTCCCCCGGAAGCACCGCTATTTTGTGAGTTTTCACTGATTAATCTCCTAATTTCTCGATTTTCCTTGATATAAAAAGAGCTATATCTTATTGGAAAAGAAGGATTTGAAAAGAAAAAAGACGATGATTAGGTGAGATTGCCGCCGGGCATTGCTGCGATAGAAAATATTAGGGTTTCAAAATTTTCTTCAGCCCTCTCAAAACCCTTCTGTATTCACGTTCTGTCGAAAGCTTCAATCTCGAATCGCAAAAATCAGCTGGATTTAAACCATGTGGCTTATACCGGACGCCGTCCGGTTTAAACAAGACAAAAAAATAGTGAAACCACCAAAAGATGGTCTCGCTATTTTTTGGCTCCCCGCATTAGACGACTTTCGCAACTGGCTTTCGAGCGATGAGATTATATTCTCACAATATTGTAGCGCTTACCTACCAACGGTTGAAATCAACCTTCCAGCTCGTCTCATCTCTTTAAAAATGGCTACTTAGCTTTTTCGAATTGGTAAGCGCCTTGCTCGATATCATATTTGAGACCTGTGGCAATAATTTCTTTAGATTCTTCGTCGTAATAATAGGAGTAATGCTTTCTCTTGCTTACATTTATTCTAGGCAGCTTTGTTTTCGGGATCTTTAAGAGTTCACATACCTTGTTAAAATCTGATTGAAGATTTTCATACTTGCCAATAAAATCAACTCCGATCTGGCCATTCTCGTCCCCGATAAAAGCCTTAATGCTTGCTTCGTCAAGAAATTTGGGGTTTTCTTTTCTTTCTATTTTAATGTAATCTTTAAAGCTATATTTGTTGGTTAGTTCATATTTTCTTCGTCTCCCTGTCGTCTCAAGGTTAATCGGCTTTTGTAATTGAAAATAAAAGGAAACCATTCTGTCCCAAGGATTTCTTGTAAAACAAAATTTAAAATAGGATTGATGTTCTATTCCTGTTAAGCGTTTCAAATTAGACAGGCTTACATGCTTTGGAACCGTTACTTCATTGAAGTTTCCTAAATATTTTTCAATGCTTGTCGTTCCTGTTTTAGAGACCGCAACATAGATGAATTTGAGTTGGTGCGAAACAATCATACAACAACCAATAAGTCATCCACGATTTTGCCATATGGTTCTTCGTATTGTTTCGTCAGATTCCCATTTTTGTATTTATGGTTAATCACGTTGCCCTTTCATACATTTTGAATGAGTTATGGTCGGGACGGCGCACCGGAACCCTAATGGTTCCAGCATACGCACTGGAATCTCAATGATTCCAGTAGGCTCGCTGAAGTTTGACGCTTCAGTCTACGCACCGGCAGGCGTTGACCGCCTGTCCTCGTTTAGGATTTGACCTCGTGTACGCTTGAGCGTACATTTTAATAGGTTTCCTTGCGAGACGATCGCCTTTGTGGCGATCAACCCACAACCACACACACCCCAAACGTGGGATTGCCCGACTTTTTGTAACATTATACATTTTAATGAGTTATGAAGATAAGCCTTTTTATGATAAGAAGTTAGCTTGTCCGTTTAGGTCTGTTTGACTCCGTTTAGCCCTGTTAAGGTTACAAAATTTACGTAACAAATTACGTAGCACTTTTTCTAGGCAACTTTTAGGTAAAGGTACGCGATTTTTTACTGCACTATTTGGGAAGGGGTGCGTGATTACGCCGCTACATTATACACCTCGGGCTCGAGGGCGTCGCCGCACATATACTCGATCACTTGGGGCGCGATTTTCAGGATTGCGTAATTGGGGTCTTCCGGTCCTTTGAAGAATTGCGCGAGGTGTTCGTTCCAGAATTTCTTTTTTGTTCCAAGGTCCATGAGCACTTCCCCCTTGCCCTGGATGTTCAGGTGGGGGTTCGCGTAGTTTGACGAGTCCCCGCCCACGACCACGTGGACATCATGGTTCTTTTCAACCTGTTCCACTTTCCGGGACCTCGAAAAGGTCGCGGAATACAAGTTCAGGCCCGCGCCCCCACTGACCATCATGTAGCGGACCCACGGCTTGCCGTCCCGGATGGTCGCGACGGATGCCAGCTGCTGCGGCTTCGTGATGATCTCTGCGATCTTTTTCTTCAGTTCAGATTTTATTCAATCCATAAAAAAATCTTTAAAAAATTATCACGATGACGTAGAAACTTTACAACAAATAGCCACAGGAGGAATGCAAAAAG
>CAZLUT010000086.1:0-1369 GCA_964562805.1 uncultured bacterium
TAAGGGCGGAACTAGAGGAAGGGTTGATTAATGATACGGCAGGACTTAGCTCTGCTATCAGTAAAATCTCATCGTTTCAAGCTAATGATGTACGAAATAAGGAGATAGCCGCGTTTATAGCAGAGAGAGCTGAGCACTTTCCGGTCTTAAATAAGTACACGAAAGATTTTATAAAGTTTGCAAATGATGTTATTGGATGGATTCCAGAAAATACGATCGAGCTATTGCTCTTTCGCTTATTTGGGGGGCACTCACACATGGGTCTAAGCAAAGAAAGTTTAGACGCTTTTGATGAGGTTTTGCCCATAGTTACGATTGTGTTAAAGAATTTTGATATCGAAAAACTAACGGAAGATGGAGTGGTGTCATTTGAAGAAGTGGTTAACCTTCAATTTGTTGCAACTCATCGAAATAACCCGGATGAGATTCGGGAGGCGGGTGAGATCGCGCAGAATATAATTGAAAGGGTAAAGGGCAGGAGTCTTGGTGAGCCAGTTGCCACGCACGAAGCTCTGGAAAGCTGGGTTTTAGGTCAGGTGGGAATGGGGTCAAAAGAAATGATACCGATTAACGCCGACTGGTCACGCGAGAAGGTAACCAATGTTATTCAAAAATCTAAAAATAAAAATCACTTTTTAATCAAATTGGAAAACTTAGAAATTTTTAGCGATGAAAAGGAAGTTATTTTAATTGATTCTCTTGTGGATTATTTAGATACCTTTGCCGGAGCAGTGGGAGATGCCATTCAAGGTTGGTTGAAAGAAAAAAGTGTGGATTTAAATATAATGTTAAATGAAGATGAAACTTATTCCGAAGCAATTTCATTCATTGTCAGAGAATTGCTTAAAAATGCCGTACTCTATGGAAATAAATTGGATTTATCTCAGCCCATTTATATCAATTGGGAGTTCGGGGAAGATCTTGATGGGTTGAATGTTGCTGTAATTGATACCGCGAACACTGATACCTCAGTGCTGGATAAAGTCGATTCTGCCGAGATAAAAGAAAAAGATTTAGGCGGGGAAGGGTTGGGCATACTCAGTATTGAAAGTATTGTAGATTGGGATCAGCCTCAATTTCGAGATATTTTCGGTTCGACGGGTGGATTGATTGGACGGTTAGCAATTGTTTCTATCCCGTTTGGTGTTCCTGAGATAGTAGGGCTCGTGGAAGCAGAGGCAAAGAGTCTAGGGGTAGCTGATATCGTTCTAGCCAATGAAATATCACTTTTGCGAGCGGAATTAGAGGGAGGATTGCTGGATAACAAAAGAGGTCTCGATACTTTTGTTGGCAATGTATTAATTGAAAATCGCGATGAAAGAATCGAAAAAATAACAGCTTTCCTTAACGAGAGATCGGATAGTTTTCC
>CAZLUT010000086.1:1392-5378 GCA_964562805.1 uncultured bacterium
TAATAGTCTTGTAGAGATGGTAGACAGTAATCCGCGCTGGATACCAGAAGATAGGACAGAGGTGTTGCTTCACCGTATTGCTAAAGGGCATCCATACGGTTTTTTAACTAAAGAAAGTTTAGATGCACTTGATAAAGCATTGCCGAGCATTAAATATGTACTGGAAAATTTGGAAGATGATCTAAGGGTCGAAGAAGTTTCTGCGTTAGCACAGGTCCCATTTTACCAAAATGATGCGGATAAAATTCGTAGAGCGGGCCTGTTTGCTCGAAAGATAATTGAAAGAGTAGAAGCTAGCAGTCTGGGTGAGGAAGGGCTGCTCACGGCTTTAAAATTGATTAACATTACCGGTGCTAGAAGTGATGTAAAAGAGTTAGACATTTCATCGGATGGTAAACTGGTTTTTGCGGCGTATGCGGATGGGACAAGTAAAGTTTTTGATTCTGTCACAGGCCAAGACCTTGAAATCTCCGTGGGACCTGATGTTCGAGAGGTAAGCTTTTCGCCTGATAACAAATTACTTTCTGTAAGGTATTCTGGTAATACAGGTATGGTCTTTGATCTTGCTACGGGTAATGACCTTGAATTCCTCATAGGCCCCGATGTTTCTTTAGGAGTTTTCTCACCTGATAACAGGTTGCTTTCCGTGAAATATGCTAACGGCACAAATAAGATCTTTGATCTTGCAACAGGTAGTGACACTGGGATTGTTGTTGGGGCTGCCAATATTTACCAGACAAGCTTCTCGTCTGATAGTAAGTTCCTTTTGGTGGGTTATAAGGAAGGAACGGGCGGGGTTTTTGATCTCGCGACCGGTCACAACCTTAGAATTCCGCTAGATCGAGGCCCAGGATTCAAAAACCCAAAGTTTTCCCCTGATGGTAAATTTATTGTGGGACACGCTGATGGCGCAACACACGTCTTTGACTTAACTACAGGTAAAACTCTTCAACCTTTGATAGGGAAGAGTAGAATTTCACGAGCGAATTTCTCGCCTGATGGCAGGTTCCTTTCTGTGATATGGGAAGATAGGCAAAAGCTAGCAAAGGTTTTTGATCTTGTCACAAGTAGTGATCTCGAATCTCTTATAGGCCCCAATGTTTCACAGGTGAGCTATTCACCCGATAGTGAATTGCTTTTTGTAAACTATATTTCCAAGCAAAGCAAAATTTTTAATCTAGCGACAAAAGAAAGTATTGCAATCTCCATAGGGCCTCATGTTGACTCGGTAAATTTCTCGCCTGACAACAGATGGCTTTTTGTAAAATATCTCGACAAAACAAGAAAACTCTTTGATCTTACAACAGGTGTTGATGGCGGAATTCCTATCGGACTCAAAGCCCAGAGGGTAAACTTTTCACCGGATAGCCAGCTGCTTTTTGTAAAATATGATGATGGTACCGGTAAGCTTTTTGATCTTGTGACGCGTCTTGATCTTAAAATTCCCACAGGAACTGGTATTTCAAGCGCAAGCTTCTCTTCAGATAGCAGGTCGCTTTTTGTAGAATACACGGATAGACCAAGAAAGATATTTGATCTTAATTTCCTTAGAAACAATCCAATAGCTAAAAAAATAATTTCTGATTTTGGCGATAATGCTTTTTATGCGCTAAATGCTTTATCTCTTCTTGTTCACGCTAATTACTTAAAAACTCAAGGTGAGATAAAAGGTTTCCTATCAGCTCTCCGCAGACTTAAAGACCCTCAGTTATTTGAAGAAGCAATCATTAATTTATTTTCCTTAACTTCTGATGAAGAAAAAGTGAATTTGTTTAATTGGCACGGCTCCGAAGAGGATTTTCTAAGCATTATTCAAAGTCTTGAAGAAAAACTTCGATCGACCAATAACCCCGGAGAACAAGAAAAAGCATCAGAAGCTGCGATTAACAAGATTAATGAATATGGGGAATATCTAAAAGGGGAACACGAAAGACGACAAGAAGCGCCGGAAGTTGAAGGTGAAGAGCCTGCGGAGGAGATATTCAAAGTAGAAGCCAGCAGTCTGGGCGAGGAAAAAGAGCTAATTGATGCGCTGAAATTACTCAATATTACCGGTATTAGAGGTGATATCAAACACTTTCACTTCTCACCTGATCGGCGGTTGTTTTTTATAAACTATGCTGATGGTACAAATAAAGTCTTTGATCTTGCGACAAAAGAGGACCTTGAAATTCCCATAGGACCCAATGTCTCACGGGTAGACTTCTCACCTAATAGCAGGTTGCTTTTTGTAGGATATACAGATAACACAGCCAAGGTCTTTGATCTTACTACAAAAGAGGACCTTGGAATTCCTATGGGGGATCGTATTCAGTTGGCAATTTTTTCACCTGACAGCAAATTGCTTTCTGTAGAGTATTTCAGCGGTTTTTCAAAAGTTTTTAATCTTGCTACAGGAGATAACCTTGAATCTCTTATAGGATCAAATGTCATACGGATAAACTTCTCGCCTGACAACAGATTTGTTTCTGTGCGGTATGATGATGAAACGAGTAAAATTTTTGATCTCATTACAAAAGAGAGTCTCGAATCTCTTGTGGGAGACAATGTTGCTTGGGGAGGATTTTCACCTGATAGCAGATTGCTTGTTGCAAGGTATGTTGATGACACAGCCAAGGTCTTTGATCTTTTTGCAAAAAAAGACCTTAAAATTCCCATCGGACCCGATGTTGCATATGAAAGCTTCTCACCTAATGGCAAGTTTCTTGCTGTAGCATATGGAGAAGGTAAACCCAGTAAGGTCTTTGATCTTACAACGAAAAAAGACCTTGGAATTCCAATGGGACGCACTGTTTCTGAGCTTGACTTTTCACAGGATGGTAAGCTGTTTTCTACAACCTACGACGACAAGACATGCAAGGTTTTCGATCTCGCTACCGGTGGTGCTCTTGAAATTCCAATAGGACCCAATGTTTCGTGGGTCCGCTTCGTGCTTAATGGTAAGGTGTTTTTTGTAAAATACGCTGATGATACAAGTGAAATCTTTGATCTTGATACGGGAGAAGAACTCTCGATTCCTTTAGGGAATAATGTTTTTAATGTCACACACTCACCTGATGGTAAGTTGCTTTATGTAAACTATATAGATAAACCAGGAAAGATCTTTGATTTTGCTGCAAAAGAAGATCTTGAAATTCCTATCGGACCCGGTATGCCATTGGTACGCTTCTCGCATGATAGTAAGCTGTTTTTCGCAATATATGATAATAAGACGAGCACAGTCATTGATCTTGATTTTGTTATAAATAACCCCACGATTCAGCAAGTAATTTCTGATTTTGGCGATGATGCTTTTTATGCTCTCGATATTCTATCCATCCTTCTTCACACGAATTACTTAAAAGCTCAAGCAGATATAGAGGATTTCCTACCGGTTCTTAGCAAGCTCAAATTTCCCCAATCTTTCAGAGAATCGATTGTTAATTTATTTTTATTAACTTCTGATGGTGTAGATAAGGTGAATTTATTTAATGCATATGATGCTCAAGGGATGTTTTTAAAGATTATTCAAGAACTTGAAGAAAAACTGAGTCTGACGGACGATGAAGGACAACAAATTGAAATATTAAGGACTGCAATTAACAAAATTAATGAATATGGGGATTATCTAAAAGGGGAACACGAAAGACGACAGGGAATACCGACAACCGAAGATAAAGAAAGAGCGCCGCCGGAAGAAATTTTTAGAGTTAAGGCAAAGAGCCTAGGTTTCGCTGATGTTGTTACGCCAGAAGAAATGCTGCTTTTAAGAGAAGAATTAATTGAAGGGCTGATTAATGACAAGGCAGGCCTTGACTCGGCAATCGAGGGAATGGAAGAACTGAAAGATCGCAACGAACGAAATAGGAGGATAGTCGTTCTAATTAATGAAAGAGCTGAGCATTTTCCAGTTTTCAGTCAATATGCGGAAGAGCTTATTGAACGTGTAAATCGCGAGTCTGCCTGGATCTCAAGCGACGCGGTCGAATTGTTGCTTTATCGTTTAG
>CAZLUT010000087.1:0-5243 GCA_964562805.1 uncultured bacterium
CGCGGAAATGACACGAAGTGTCACCTTATTGTTTTTAATTTAGAATTTATTTATCTGAATTTGTTTGTGTTTTGGAATTTGTGTTTTGTGTTTTTTGTCTCTGGCTCCCTGGCCGTCCTTAACTCTAGTCTCTCCCCCTATTTCGTGCTATCATTCGGCCATTATGGCAACTATTAATCAGCATTATCAAAAATTAAAAGCTGGGTATTTATTCCCCGAGATTACAAAACGAGTTAAAGACTTTACGGCTAAACACCCCGACGCACCTCTTATTCGTCTGGGTATTGGGGATGTCGTGCTGCCTCTACCTAAAGCGGTTCGTGATGCTATCAAAAATGCGACAAGCGAACTTGGCAGTGAAAAAACTTTCCGAGGTTACGGGCCTGAACAAGGCTATGAATTTTTAAGGGAAAAAATAGTAAGGCACGACTATGCTTCGCGTGGAGTCAACATTTCCCCCGATGAAATTTTCATCTCCGATGGTTCCAAATGTGATACAGGAAATATTCAGGAAATTTTCAGCTTGGAAAATATTGTGGCGGTAGCAGACCCCGTCTATCCTGTTTATGTAGATACCAATGTCATGGCCGGAAGAACCGGTATTGCCAAGGAGACCGGGCATTACCAAGGGATTGTTTACATGCCAATTACAGCCGAAAACAATTTCAAGCCTGCCCTACCCACGGAAAAAGTTGATCTTATTTATCTCTGTTCTCCCAACAACCCAACCGGCACAGTACTTTCCAAGGAAGATCTTAAAAATTGGATTAATTACGCGAAAGAAAATAAAGCGATTATTCTATTTGATGCCGCTTATGAAGCTTTTATTAAAAATGCGGATTTGCCCCATTCAATTTATGAAATTGAAGGGGCCCGGGAAGTCGCTATTGAATTTAGAAGTTTTTCGAAAAATGCCGGCTTTACGGGCGTTCGCTGTGCTTTTACAGTTGTGCCAAAAGAGCTCACGGCCCACAACAAGAAAGGTGAAGCTGTTTCCCTGAATACCCTTTGGAACCGCCGCCATTCAACAAAATTTAATGGAGTTGCTTATCCGATTCAAAAAGGGGCCGAGGCTGTTTATACCAAAGAAGGTCAGAAGCAGGTAAAAGAACTCGTAGATTACTACATGACAAATGCCAAGATGATTCGGGAGGGCTTGACAGCTCTTAATTGGAAAGTTTATGGCGGTATTAACGCACCCTATGTTTGGCTTAAAACTCCCGACGGACTAAGTTCTTGGGATTTCTTTGATCTTTTATTGAAAAAAGCAAACATTGTCGGAACTCCGGGTGAAGGCTTCGGTCCAAGTGGAGCGGGTTATTTTCGCCTGAGTGCTTTTGCGGATCGTAATAAAGTTAAAGAAGCAATTGAGCGAATACAAACACAATTCGTTCCCTAAAAAATATTGGAGATTGTTAATGAAAGATAATAAAAGAAATTTTTATTTAAAACTTAATCTACTTTTCTTAGCCCTGCTTCTCACTTTAACGTTAAGCGCCTGCAATACGATCGTGGGCATGGGTGAAGATGTTTCTTCCGTGGGTTATGCGATGGGTGCCCACAAGAACCAGTAGCCGGAACCTCAAATTACTTTCTTAAAAAATATTCAAGGCCCGCATTAGCTGTAAAACGGCCAGAATAGCCAAAAGAATCAGGATCCACTCTGTCCGCGTTGGCCTTTTAGATCTAAGTCCCATTTTTCTTTTTTGAGCTTAGGATTTTAAGTATCAGAAAAAGAACCGAAAAAATAAGAAATAAGATTATTGAAAGCACCAGGAGTGTTACGGCCAGCGGATAAAAAGGCTTAAACATTGAAAAAAATATCCCCGCAATAAATATCCAAAAGGCTATATTGCAGAAAAGTTTAAGGAATCGCTCTCCTTTTATGCTTTCTTTCTTCTTACTCTCTGTCATATGCCTATTTTAACATATCTCGATTTAGTTATTGAGTTATTTGTATTCGGGATTCATGGCTGTTGATAACTTTGCTCCACTTTTATAATAAACAGTTGTGATTACCTCTCGGCACGTCTCTTCTCGCTCGTACATCACAAGAACAAATGGGAACTTAGAAACGTAAGGTAATACTCATAAGAAATACCTTTTTTAGTAATCTAGGGAACTACTCTGAAGAGACATACCGAAGGCTAATTGTCAGTAATTGATCTGCAGGGGCAACAGCTGCTGTGAAAGGTGTCTTTTTGAGCAGTCCTCAAGGCATCTTACTCTAATTACTTCCCATAAGTATGAGTAATGCTGCCTTGCAAAACTCAAGGTTTTTGTGATGTTCGAGTCTCAAAAAGATACCTGAACAGTAGCTGGCGGGAAAACAGATTCGTTATTCAGGCTCGCTATGCCCCCGAGCCTCGCGAAGGACCAACAGCCCAATAACTCAATAATTGATGCCGGGTTGCCGTTAAAATGGGTATGGAAATCTATCTTTTTGAGTTCTTTTGGATGGCCCTGATGATGGCAGTCATCGTAACTTTAAGCTATATCGAATGAGTGTAAGCCAACTCTTCTAAGAACCGCCTTGTTTTCAGCTTTTTCTCTAATTTAAGCGCAATAAGCCAAGCTAATGTCCCCTCAGCCTCCTCGAGGAGTTTGGGAGTTATCTGAAGCCTAAAAGCCTTCTCCCAATCCTCTTTTAATAAGTACCGGAAGTGTTGAAGAATTTGTATATTCTGGAGCGCCGGCTTTTCCTTAAAAAGTGTAGGGACATGAGTTTTTTGAACTAGCTGCGTTACGTAAGAAGAAAAAGTATCGGCCAAAACATTGGGACCTTCCGTTTCTTCGAGAGCGGCCAAATCAGGGAAAAAACCGCTTCTGTGCAAAATTTTCAATTGAAAAATACAAGAGACAAGAAGCGGAGATTCAGACAGCAAACCGTAAGCCCTTTCGATCAGAGTCCAATACTCTTCATCAGACTCCCCAACATTAGAAAAGGACTCTAAAACTTCGGTAAGATAATAGGCAAAAGTAATGGCTTTAAAATTTTTACGAAGATCCCACCTTAAATCCAAACCGGTCGCTTCAGTTGCCAAATGAATATCGCTTCGAAGTTTTTCATAAAAAATAATTTCAAGGCGATTAAGCGGTTCATAGAGTCCTGCCCAGGGGCTGCCAGGCTGTCTCACCCCCTTGGCTATGGCTTGGAATTTTCCAAAGTCCCGGCTAAAAAAAGTAATAATATAGGAAGTTTCTCTAAGTTTGGTTGTCCTAAGAACAATTGCTTCGGTTTTATGGATGGCCATTGAATAGTCGTTAGTGAATAGTCGTTAGTAAATAGTGGATTAAATGCATTTTTTAAGTAATTTTTCTTGGAGAGTCCACATTTTTTTACGGTCTTTAGGTTTTACGTCATCATAACCAACGCAATGAAGAAGACCGTGGGTAATATAACGAAACACTTCTTCTTTGTAAGAACATTTATTCTTTTTAGCCTGTCGTTTCGCTTCATCCAGGCAAACAATAACATCTCCTAGTGAATTAAGAGGGTTTGGCTCCCGGCTTCTTCCCTTTGGGGTCCATTGACTCAAAGAGAGAACATCCGTTGTTGAATTTTTACCCATCAGCTTCAAATGCCACCGGCGCATCGCCGCGTCTTTAACAAAAAAAATATTAAGATGGGCCTGCCTGAATTGAAGCGATTTTGTAAGGCGGATGACAAATCGCTTTAAAGCAGCCCTAGAAAAAGGCAGTCTTGAATTAGCAATGACTTCAATCAGAAAAAGGTTTTGGCTTGTCTTTTTTTTCATCCTGTTTGGGGTATTTAATGCGTGAATGATAAACGCCCGAAAGAGTTCTGGTAAAACTCTCGGCAATCATCTCCAGATCTTTCAAAGTTAATGGGCACGCATCAAGCTGCCCATCAGTAAATTTTTCATTAACAATCCTTTTAACGCACTCCATAATATTTTCACGCGAATGATCCGGCAGTGTGCGGACAGTAGCTTCCACGGAATCGGCCAATAAAGTAATGGCGGTTTCTTTGGTTTTCGGCTTCCCGCCGGGATAACGAAAATCTTTTTCACGAACCGGGGCGCTGTTGGGCTCCGCCTCTTTTTTAGCTTTGTGATAAAAGTAATAAACAAGTCCTGTCCCATGGTGTTCCGGAATAAAATCTAAGATGACTTCAGGCAGCCGGCACTTCTTTCCGAGCTCCAGCCCGCGTTTTACATGATCAATAATAATGTCGCGGCTCCTTACGGCCGGAATCTTCTCGTGCACTCCTTTTTCAGTCTTCATGGCTTGCGGATTTTGAATTGACTCGTTTTCAATAAAATATTCGGGTGTCGCGATTTTGCCAATATCATGAAAATAACAGCCGACACGGGCCAAAAGTGAATTAGCATTGATCGCCTCAGCCGCGGCTTCGCACAAATTAGCCAGCATTAAAGTGTGGTGATAGGTGCCGGGAGCGCGCATGACCATCTGTTTCAGAAGCGGATGGTTGAGATCCGAAAGCTCCAGAAGGGTTATGTCAGTTGTCACTTTGAAACCTCTTTCAAAGAACACCACGATAAAGAAAATCAAAAAAGCCATCAAAAGGCCGTTGGCGAAACCAAGACCTCCCAATTGAAGAGATCCCTGGAGGCTCACATTATTAAAGAACCAATAGCTAAAAATAACGATACAATTAACCAAGCCGATTAAGATACCCGCTTTAATAAATTGCGATCTTTTCTTCAGTCCCACCGTCGCGATAAGCCCCGCAAACCCGCCAAAGAGAGAAAATAAAATAATATCGGGACGGAAGCTGCTCATCACTGACGTCAAAACAACCACCATCAAAGTGCCGACAAGAGCCATCCGGTAATTCATTAAAAGTGAAAGTAAGAGCGCCGCTAAACTTGCCGGTAATGTGAAATAAATCAGGTCTTCCGGCATTAGAAAAGCAATTCGTTCAAGAAAAAGCGTTAAAAATATCGCGGAATTCAACAAAAGAAGATTTTTTAAATTTAGGAATACGCCTGATTCAAATAAATATAAAAATCCGGCAAACATGCCGAATGCCGCAAAAATTAACAGAGCTTTTGCTAAAACGGTTGATATCGCCTTCCGCTTGGCTATTTGCCGGGCGGCATTTTCAATGCGAGTATAATCAGCTCTTGTAATAATTTTTCCCTTTTCCGCTAAAATTTGATTCCTTTTAACAAGATCCATAATCGGAGGCGTTTCATCAATTAATTTTTTGCGCCATTTTTCAGCCTGCCATTTTAATTCCAGGACGCATCCATATC
>CAZLUT010000088.1:0-3212 GCA_964562805.1 uncultured bacterium
ATTTGTGTGGCTTCATTATGGAGAAGTTTATCTACTTCTCTTTCAATATCAGCCCGTGTTGCCGTACCGCCAAGACCTTTATTATAGAAAAGCGCATACCACATCACACCACCATACGAAGTCTCTGTGATCTGACTTAACTGCTGATTTTTCTTGCCAAGGGCCCCTGCTCTTGCAAGGCGCTTTGCTTCTTCTCTTCGCTTGTGAGCGACCGATTCCTTGTAGTCAATTCTTGGACGATTGCCTCTTAAATATCTATCCGTAGCCTCCTTCTCAAGCTCCGCCTCATTCGCCTCAGACCAATTAGGATGTTCTCTAAGGGCAGTCTTGGTCGACTCAATCTTCTCTCGTTTTAACTGCTCTTCAACTTCTCTTGCTTGACTAGGACTGAGACGAAGTTCTTTCTGCGCGATAAAGTTACGTTCGAGGATATAGGAGATGTCTTTGGCAATATCATACTGCCTACGATCCCCCGTATAGCCTCTACCCTCTGCTGTAAGATCGCCATCACGCTGGAGAATCTCAAAAATAGCTTGAGTCAATTCTTCTCGGCTCATCGTCGCAATCTTATCCCTTAGAAAATCAAATCGCGCATCCGCCGCCAAATTAAACATCAAAGCCTCGAGCGAATTAGGCCCATTGGCATCGGCATCCGCGGCAAGTTTATCAACGTGGTTTAAGATCCTAAGATCAAGACCTGGAGCTGAGTGACCATAAATTTCTTCATCCAGATCGTTTCTTACGATTTCCCAGAAGAGTTCCGGGTCAATTTCACGCAATCTTGCCATGCGCTCTAAGAAGGTTTTGGTAACTTTAACCGTCATGATAACCTCATCACCGTTAGGTCCTTTTATGGTCTGATCCGGTCCAAAGTTAGTTGTCACTTCCAATGAAGAGCGGGCATCAATATCTTCTTCTTCTGTTTTTATCTCGACATTAAAGCGGTAATAAACTCCTTCGCGAACCATTCCGCGAAGCGGATCATTTATTGTCGTCTCAAATTCTTCCACTATATCTTCTACTTCTTTCTTGATGTCACGCGTCTCTTCTTTCTCGAGAGGTTTTCCTATCTCATATTTATCTTTCAAAGCTCCAAGCTGAATACCAAGCCCGGTTCCCCTCATGCCGGGAAGAGAACCAATCTCTGCCATCACATCACGCAACGGAGCCTTAGCTTCATAAAATTCGGCTTTGGTCTTAACAAGATCTTCTTCGAGGGCCGTCATCCTTTTATCAAGTTCTAATTTATAGTTTCTAAATTGAGGCGCCATTGACCGGAAAATATTCCGGAAAACTTCTATCGAATCAATACCAGAATCTTTTAGCGGGTTTAAAGTTTCGATAAATTCCTTGTCTTCTGTTAAAAAGCTAATCGTACCGTAAGTTGACATGTTAGCAGGATCGGCATTAACTATAATAACTTTCCTGCCCCCCTCAATCTCAATCTCGGTCAAATGCCCCACAAAGCCATTAATTGTCTTTAAGGTTTCTTCATCCAGCAGAGAAATCTTTTTCCCCTTCTCTATTTCGATTGTACGTGCAACGTATTGACCAGTCTTTGCATCCCATCTAATCACACCGGCCTTCACTAACCGATCAATAAAACCAGTCATTGTAAAGACATCAAATTTCTTTTCGCCACTCTTGATCGCGTTGATTTCTTTATGATAATCCGTAAGAGCTTTTTTCTGGGCCTCGTAATCATCACTGGCTTCATTGAGTTTCTTATACTCCTCCTTAGCCTTGGTGTAAGCAGCTTGTTTTTCTTTTATTTCCTTTGCCCTCGCTTCACTCAAGACTTCACTCAGCATTTTATCCAAAAGCTTGTTGTATTTCTTCTGATCAACACCCTCTTGGTGAATACCCATCAAGGCGCGCCTGATATTAGCACCCTCTTCCTGCATTCCGGGTGTTCTTTCATATTCTTCCGCCTTCTGAGCAAGGACAGCATTGCGGACATTCTTATTAGATTTGGCAAGAGCCGTAAGACCAAAAGCTCCGGCCGCGAAAGTTAGAGCAATGACCGCGCCAACCGGATGAGCGAAAAGAAGTATGGTCAATGCCGACTTGGCAAAAATAGAGCCTAAAGTAAATGCCGTACCGATACCAAGAGCGGCACCGCCGGCTTTAAAGACCTTCTTCCAGTCTCTTGCGGCAAGGCCTGTAAGAATCTTATTGACGACACCGTGCTGTGTTATAACCGTCTCATAGGCGGTTTCGCGAGCCATTCTTTTGTTTTTAGTTTCAGTTCTTTCGTCTTTATTGAAGACAGCCAGGTCGCTATTGTAGGTTTTTATATATTCTTCGATACGCGTTATGTTCCAGTCTTTAATACGCTTCGAATCATCGCTATCGATCATTTCAAGAAATTCCATAATGCTGGATCTGTTTTGAGGACCGAGCTTACTTGATATCGAAATAATTCTGTCTGCTATCTGCTCTCTTCCTTTTTCAGTTCCTCTTTCGGCTTCAGGTACTGTCTCCGCTATATCTTGAAGCGTAATTTCTTCCTTCTGATAGCCATAAACTTTATCGTGGAAGAACTGCTTAATACCCAGCCACATAGACGGGAAAGAAACCTTAAATAGCTTCGCTCTGCCTTCTGCGGTACCGAGATTGTTTTTAATAGCAGCATAAGCCTTGGTGCCAAACCACTTGCCGTAACGCCATTTGCCCATTTTTTGAAGTGTTGCGATATCATGATCGGTAATCTTTTTCTGTCTTTGGATTCTAAGTTGAGCGTCCCGCATATTGTTTTCATGCTCGCGCTTCTTAGTCATCTTCTTAACTTGCTTTTCGAGACCTTCGTTGACATTGCCTGATGCTTTGATTTTTTCTAAGATCAATTCGTGGAAAGCTGTCTCAGGCTTTTCATCCTGAAGGGCTTTTGAAAGTTCCGCTGCCGTTGGCGCCTGAGATGAATCAATCTCATCAGAATAACTTTCATAAGTCATGCCGAGTTTATTTAGTCTTCCAAGCCCTTCATCGTTCATTTGGGTAATAGTCATGAGACCGGTATCGATAAGAGCTAACAAGAAATCTAATGAGACCTCCGGATGATTTAAGAGATAGTCGCCTATCTCCTCATCCGTATCAAGACCTGCAGCATCCAAAGTGATTCCGGCTTTACGCGCTAAGGCAAGAATGCCTTTGGCCTTGCCGGCTTTAACGAGTCGTGCGAAATTCTGACTTGAACTTAAAAGATCCTGCGC
>CAZLUT010000088.1:3312-5096 GCA_964562805.1 uncultured bacterium
TTGGCCAAGCTTGTACCTTTGTTTGTTTCCTGTTTTTCGCGTGTTAAGTCTAATTCAGGAATAGAATCAATCTCGCTCTGAAGCATTTGAAGCAGCGCCGGATTAACGCCTTTCATTCCTGCTAAAGTTGCCCTGAGCGTCATCAAGGTCTGCTTTGATTGCTGAATTGTTTGTCTTAGGGCATCTAGGGAACCGGTTGCATCCCCAAGCTGCAAACTAGCGTTTTGACCCCATTGCTGTTGATATTCGATAAGTTGGTCGTGGACAAGATCACGCTCGGCCTGAGTCATTTCCTCAAGTAAGGTAACATTACCCTCGGCATCAACCAGTTTTCCTTCTCTAAGATTCATGAGGAATGATTTAAGAGAGTTCCCGATATCGTTATTGATATTTTTAAAGACAGTGTTTTGAGCTTCACGTTCGGTATTAAGATCAAAGAGTTTCATTAAAACTTCAGGCGACATCTGCGGAGGAGCGCGAGCTGAAGTGGCAAAATAAACATGCATCTGATGATAAACAGGGGATAAATTTTTATTAAAGCTATACCCTTGAGGATTTGCCGTCGGATTGCCGTTGAGTTCGGCGACAACATCCTCCATTGAAATATTGCCATTTTGAAAAGCTTGAGCTGCTGTGACAGAATCCGCGAAAACGAAGTCAACACGGACCTTATCGCTAGCCTCTGCAACTGTTACCGTGCGGCCATTGATTTCAACCTTTTCTCCCGCCTCAAGCGGAGCCTGGTCATGATTAAGAACATATTTATAAGCCACTCCGTTCTCGTCAACAAATTCTTGAGTTCTTACCTTAAGACCGCGGTCACGGTTTAAGAGCTGAACAGCATCAAATCCCGTCGTACCATCATCAAAGACAGCATTAAATCTCGCGTTTTCTAAGAATTCAATATCAACACCGCGAGTCGCTCCCAGGTTGTAGAAAAAGCACATGTCGTATTTACCGGCATATTTAGCGTGAGCTTTTTTAACTTCACTGGTAGTCACGATGCGTTGAGAATAGGTGCCATCCTCCTGAAGCGTGAGCATTTTCCAGGTAGTCTCCTGGTCTTTAATAATTAATATCGCGTCCTTATAACCAATAATATTTCCATCCGCATCCCGTATTGCATTTTTATCAGCAAATTGTTCTTTGAGTTCTTCTGTGAAATTAGCTTCATCCGCCTGTTTTCTGCCATCAAGGATCACGCTAACTTCGTGATCTAAGAGATTGCTGGCGCCATTACCGTTTTCACCGTTAAAAATACTATCAATGATAGAAGCGTCATCGGCAGAACCCGTCGTAATATGAGCCTGATCAAGAAAACGCTTCCCGCCCTGATTAAAATCAGCCAGATCTTCTCCGCCCACATAATTGAGAGACTGCAATTGATACTGATATTGCGCGATCGGCGCTATTTGTGTCAGGGTGCCTGAAAATCCTTGAAGATCGCTTCCATTTTCTAAAATAGCTTTCATAGTCTCTTCACGAGTGCTTCTGATGGATTGTCCGCCGATTGAAATCGTCTTAAGAGTCTCTGAAGCCCCCGCTTGATCTTTGAGTGACTCCATATAATCCGTATCCGCATCCAGGCGATTACCTTGAATCAATTCGGATTTGATCTCGCTTTTCTTAACATCTTGAACAAACGGCAAGAAGACCAACTGGGTGTGGGCCGACAAGTAAGGATCAGACTGTTGAAGTCGATGCGCAATAGCGTTACCTGCCATTACTTTAATCGAGCTTACAAGGCCCATGTATTTGAGATCTATCAGGTTTTCGTTGCGGGT
>CAZLUT010000089.1:0-1992 GCA_964562805.1 uncultured bacterium
GCAGAAGACTCTCAGATTACAGAAGCATTTTCCGAAACTTTGGATGCTCTTCAAGTTGATAAGAGTGGATATGTAAGGCAAACAGCTTTATCCAATTTTACAAAAAATATTCCCGAGGCAGTTACACGTGATGGGTTTGTCAGAGCTTTTGAAAAAATATTTAAAGCGGGTCTTTTTGATAAACCAAAGACACCTATCTCTGAAATCAAGACATGGTATGACGTTATTGATGCGCTTGAATATATTGAGGGGCAGGAGAGGATCGAAGATGAGTTGGGTTACATAAGAGAGCTTAATCTCTGGATTCAGGAGACAAAGGCCGAATTTGTTCTAGTTGCTCGCGATCGTCATGATTTTGAGATGTATCCTGATGATATGGCAACCAAGCCCAAGGAGTGGGCTGTAAAAATTTTAGAAAAAACCCCGCCAGAACACCGTCGAGCTGTTAAAGAATTGATATTAAATTTTCCTATCTCAGCGGGACAGGATCTAAGAGAAGTCTTGTGGGGAAGTGCCGAGGCTTTGGATGATCGCCTTGATACTAGTTTCAGCAATGATCTACGCGGCAACGTCCACCGTGCCGGTTTTAATAAAAAAGCACTGACTTTAGTAAGAACTTATTTAGATTTTTTAAATGTGGAGAATTTACCCAAGTCTAAAGCGCTACCTGGCTGGATTATGCTAAAAGATGGGGATATTGAGCTGTGGAAGGCGCTGCATTCTGAAGGACAGGTTGCGGGTTGGGCTCTTGATCTTAAAGATCGCTTAACAACACTAGAGAGGGCGCTTACTTTAATTTATGAAGAGGGAGCTAGTTATCGGACCGACGTATTTAAAATATGGCTTGAACATAACGCTATTAAAGATTCACCTAAACTAAAAGCGCTTCTTGAAAAAATTGTTGATGGCTCTGGGAAAGTTTCTGATAAATTTTTAGATCTTTTCGAAGCCCGACGGGCAGTGCGCGAAACAATAGCAGTTTCTGAATATGAGGGTAATCGTTACGATCTTTATCACTTACATTTGGCATTGGGAAGCCACATCGATCTTTTAGTGGATGATGTAATTGAAAGTATTAAACGTAAGCCCGAAACAATGAAAGAATATCGCAATTTATTGATTTTGATATTAAAAGATCTTTATACCAACGGTGTTATTTCTCGGTATGCTGATCAGTTAGTGGAATCATTAGATGATCCAATGCTTTCTTTTGAGCAAATAAAAGATCTGATCTTAAAATTGCAAGGTGAATTAAAACGAAGCTCCAATAAATGGTATGGACTTTATGAGAAAGCGGGTAAGGGTGTGTTTGGCGATGATGAAGAAAAAATTAATCGCTCAGTTGGACGGTTTATTAAGGAAAGGTATGTTTTTCGTGTAGCTGCAGACCGATTGATACCGGAAATGCTGGATTATTTCGATGGTCTGACAGCAGAAGAAGAAAGGCACTATGTTTCGCACGAAGAAGCGCAAATCGCTAAACAGAAGATAATTCAGTATCCTTACGCGGGCATTGTTCATATCGACAGCTTCATTAAGCCAGAGACTACAGCCGCTCTCAATAATCAACTGAGCCAATATGGAAATAAAGGCTCGAATTTGGTTCATAAGCATGCATTAGGATTGCCGGTGCCAAGTGCCTTTATTATTCCTGCTGGTGTCTTTAGAACAAATGGTCACTTGAGAGAGGATTTTGAGGAAGTGATTAATTACCACCTTGATACTTTGGAACGAAATTGGTCAAAAAAGATAGGGCGCGAAGTGCGTATCGGCGACCTCACTTCTCCGATGTTTGTTGCGGTAAGACCAGGGGCTGTCTTTGTGATGCCAGGCATTATGGAGTCAGTAACTGACCTTGGATTTTCAAGAGATGTTGCTAGAGATTTGCTCGAGACCAAAGGCAGACGGGCTTATTTGCGACCCTTTTGGAGATTTATAGAATCAATGACCATGATTTTAAAGATTCCTCACGGGGGACTTTATGAAATAATT
>CAZLUT010000089.1:2002-5088 GCA_964562805.1 uncultured bacterium
GGTTGATGATGTTTTTGATTTAAGTAAGCCTGATCAGCTTGAGCTGTGGGAAGTAACCAAAGCTTTTTTTGACCGGCAGGGTGTTCGCCCTCAGTTTGAAGAGCTGTATCGAAACCCGCGAAGACAGATAATTGATTCAATCCGATTCGTTGCGGATAATTGGAACGACCAGCAAGTGCAAGATTATCGCGACTCTCAAGACATTTCAGACGATTGGAATGCCGGTATTATTGTTCAAGCCTATGTTTTTGGTGATGTTGAACCCAGGTCAGGGGCGGGAGTTGCCTCATCAAGAGAGCGGGATACGCAGAGAAAAATTTTAACAGGAGAGTGGACTCCGAATAGGCAAGGCTTATTTTTAATGCAGGGGCTTGTGAGTCCACAGAATATTGATTACTTGAGGGGAGAGATACCAGACGCTTTTGGTGAGCTTAATAAGTCGGCTCGCATACTTGATAATTATTGGGGTACTCGTGATGGTTATTTTGGAACACCTCAGGCAATTGAATTTGCTATTAGTAATGGCGAGCTTTGGTTGACACAGGCCGGTATTGACCATAGCGGTGAGAATCAAGAAAGTTTTCCACCGCTGAAATTTCAAACAAATAATGTGCTTGAAATTGCCAAAGGTGACGTGGCTTATGGCTCAGAAGGTGGTTTGAGAGGAATTGTTGTTTTTAACCTTGATGATATTTTGAAGCCAGAAACTACCGATAAGATTAAAGATAATCCTGATATAGAAGCGGTTATTTTTGTGAGTCGAAACCCAACTCCTCCTGATTCACCAGCTTTAATCAATGCTGATAGAAGGCTTCGTAAACAATTTGGAAAACGACTAGCAATTATTACAGAAACAGGCGGGATCACATCTCACGCTTCTGTTATTGCTAGCCAGAATCAAATTCCTACTATTGTTCATGCGAGAGGACTTACAGTCAGAGGTGTTAGCCCCGGAGTTTATAAAGTTAAGTTTTTAGGTGAAGAGGCCGAGCAATACGATCCTTATACTTTGGATTTTGGTACGGGGCGCATCTTTCAAGGTGTTATCCCGGTTGAAACTCGAGCCCAAAGTTTGGGTGAAGTTGAGACAGACATCACTATTAATGACATTGATTTTGTAATGGATAATCTCTCCGGGAAACCAATACCGGTGATTCTTAGTCTTGAGGAATATCTCAAGCTTTCAAATAAAGTTAAAGATGAATTAAAAACACATCTAATTGCTGATCGTATCAAAGTAATGCTGACGAATGTTGTCGATAGAGCTGAGATTCCGGAGGAGTTAAATTCAATTTTAAGTCAGAAATCAAGGGTGGTAAAAGTTATTCCAGGGGACTTGACCCAAGAGACTTTAAGCAGTCTTAAAGGTTTTATTGGAGAGCGTGATGGAGTGCATTTTTCTAAAACTCTAACAACTGCCACGCCAATTGAAGAAGCAATCGGCACCTTTAAAGATCAGTTTAGATTTGTTAAGCAAAAGGGGGATGCAGCCGGTACTTTGACGGCAGCTATGCTCCTAGCAAGTGACGCCGGTATTTATCAAAAGTTTTTTAAGGAAGATGCATCCGGCTTTTGGGTGCTTTCAGATCTTTATCAGCTTATCGAAGGTTTGATACAAGAATTCTTGGGCGAGCAAGTTTTAGCGCAAGCGGCATAAGATCAATGGCCTCCAGCCATTGATCAGTGAATAGTTATTAGTTGTTAGTTATTAGTAAATACCGAAGGCTCCCTAATCTTTATTCACTAACCACTAACCACTATTCACTAGCCTATCCCCATTAAACTCTATAAAATGCGAACTAAATAAATATTAGAATCATAGGAGGATTCCATGTCAAAACCATTATTAATCACATTAGGTATTATTGCCTTGGTTGTTATTTTGTTTTTTTCATTTTTTGGAGGCACTTACAATAAACTTGTCACAGCTGAAGAACAGGTTAATGAAGCGTGGGCACAGGTTGAAAACGTATATCAGCGCCGCATGGATTTAATTCCTAATTTAGTTGAAACTGTAAAAGGATACGCGGGTCACGAGAAAGAAACGCTTCAAAGTGTAGTGGAGGCTAGAGCCAAAGCGTCGCAAATGAAGATCTCTTCTGATATTGCCACTAATCCGCAAAAAATGGCACAATTTCAAGAGGCTCAAGGCGCCCTGACTTCTGCCTTAAGTCGTCTTTTGGTTACAGTAGAAAGATATCCTGATTTAAAAGCGAGTCAAAATTTTCTAGCTTTACAAACTCAATTAGAAGGAACTGAAAATAGGATTACGGTTGAAAGACGCCGCTTTAATCAGGCAGCCCGCAACTTTAATACTCAAATCAGAGTTTTTCCAAATAATTTTTTAGCGCGCCTATTTGGCTTTTCTAAAAAGGCCTACTTCCAAGCGGATGAAGGAGCAAAAACTGCACCAAAGGTAAAGTTTTAGTTTTAAGATCTAAGATCTGAGGAATTTATGAAGTTGTTTCGGATTTTCAGTTTAGTTTGCTTATCATTTTTTACATTTAACCTGTCCGCATTTGCCCTCGATGTTCCGGAGAGGGCAGATCGATATGTCAACGATTATGCCGACCTGATTACTCCGCAAACAGAATCACAACTAGATGAGGCGCTTAGAAATTATGAGGCCTCCACCTCAAACCAAATTGTCGTTGCAACTTTCCCAAGTTTAGAAGGAGAGTCTTTAGAAGATTATTCAATTCGTTTAGCTGAAACCTGGAAAGTAGGACAAGAGGGCCGGGATAACGGTGTCATTCTCCTCGTTTTTCGTGATGATCAAAAACTACGAATTGAAGTTGGCTATGGTTTAGAAGGAGCTATTCCCGATGCTTTAGCTGGCCAAATCATCAGTCAAGTTATTGTGCCTTATTTTAAAAAAGGCAATTACGAGACGGGTATTGTAGCGGGGACAGCCGCCATTCTAAAAGCTGCCGAGGGAGAATTTAAAGGGAGCGGATTAAGCGGGAGGGGCCGCGGGGGCTATGAGATGAGCCCGGAAGAAGCGCAGGGCCTTTTGATATTCGTTTCAATAATGGTAGGCGTTTTATTTTTTATTGATGTTTTCCGCTTTGGAGGGTATCGGAAGG
>CAZLUT010000090.1:0-5074 GCA_964562805.1 uncultured bacterium
ATTTTATTAAGGCCGGACTAACATAAGGTCTGGCTCAACAATCGGGGGCAGGTCAAAAGGCAGAACCTCAAAAAGTGAAGTTCTGCCTATGTTACAAATTGGCTCCCCAGACTGGTCCGAAACAAGAACTTTCATAATTACCATTGCTATTAAATTTTAGAGGATTTTCAAGGCTCAAGAACATCTTTAACATACTCAAGCTGCGTTACTCTGTTTCTCTAACGCCTCAATTAATCTTTCCATAAGGTGGTAAGAAGGCTCCTATTCATATAAAGCACATTTGCTTCCGGAGTTGTTTTGAACCGCGCTACATTTATGAGACGAAACCCCAATCGCTCAAGCTTACCTCTTTCTTCCTTGAAGGTGGTCTGTCCCTTGTAAAGGGTCTGATCGTTTTCAACTTTACCATAGACGGTTTTATAAACAATAAATAAACAACGCGAAACCACACCCCCTAAACTTTCAATAACCTCAAGATCATTCCCCTGAGTATCAACTTTAAGCACATGAATAATCTCATCCTTTAAACAAGCCTGATTTACAATGCTCTCTAGCTTATAATTCTCCACTTCAACCTCTTCCGTGATTAGATCCGAACTATTATTTACTGTGGTTTTTGGTATGTAGCATTTGTTAATTTTCATTGTGGAGCTTGGCGCTAAAACTCGGTTTTTAAAATACTTAACCGTCTCATCATTGCTGTTTGTGACGGCAGCTTGAATATAAATGCTATAAGGATGAAATATTTTTTCTGTGAAGTAGTTAATAGGGTCAACACCAACCGAATACATTTTTTGACTATTATTGCAGCTCTCCTTAAAACGAAATAAAAAATCGCCTTGAGCACAGCCAATATCAACAACATTTAATACCTCATCGTTTTTAGCGTCTAACACAGCCGTGATGAGCTGGATCCAATGCGCCATATTTTTTTCAGGAATAAAAAAAGTTAGATTTTTAAAACTCCACAGCCGGCGAATTCTCCATTGGGCTAAAACATCTCTACGCGACCTTTTTAAGACGAAAAAACATTTCTTGATCAGCCTTGCGATGCGCAAAGCGAACCTGACAGCGAATGGCCTTGTCACAAACCAATTTTGCCGATGCATTTTTTTTCTCTCTATAAATTTTGCGTGTCTAACCTTTGCCTCAAGAGCGCGCAGGGTATCTGCACCTTGTTTCAAATAATCTTCCCCCAGAGACATATCCCGTAATTGGGATCTTCTTTTAAAAAAAGTATGCCCCATATTAAACATTTCACTCATGTCTAGGGTAGGACAGTAATATCTCATATTCTTCGTATTATCATAAATCCCATATTCAGGATGCCGAATCACAGGCTCCTTTGAAAGACGTAAGAAATCATTTCTTTCTTCTTCTCGTTTCAGTGTTTTTAGAAATAAGTTTTCTGGAATAGTGGTAAAAAAATCTGCGTCTTTTCTTTCGCTAATAGGGTTTGCTACGTTAAGTGCGTTAAACTGGAGACAAAAACCTTTATAGGCTGCGGAGGCTAAACTACACATCAGACTTTGCGAATAACACTCGGATCGATAATCTAATCCGTCATAGTATGGCAACAAAACTTTAGCCGCATTATGGTGAAATGCGTTTAGAATCGCATCAAAAAAACGGATTGTCTGCACATCTTTATTCAGATCCTTATTTCCCCCACCCAGATGCCATTGATAATCTGGCGTCGCTACGGCAGGTTGATATTTGAGAAGTAAATTTTCAAATATTTTGAATGGGGCTACTTCACGATCGCGCCCCAAATTTTTCTGCAATCTGAGCTGAGCATCTTCATCCATAAAAATAAGGTACTCATATTTCCGATGTTGAACCTCCTTAAATAACCGGTTCCTGCCCTCGGTCCATGTGCTGTAGGGGTAAAAGATCGAGCGTTTATCGCTGGATTTCTCACCCCAAGTCAAAAAAACAATGTCTGCATCTTTGGATTCAAGCTGCGCTATATGCTCAGGGAGTTTTTTTCTACATTGAACAAGATATACGAATGGTTTCATTACAGTTTTAATCTCTGCTTATCTCTTTAAAAGAAACATTTGATCAGACGACATATAAATAGCAATCAACTGTTTAGCCGTTTCATTTTTTAAAATTCCTCAAACGCATAACTCGTTGCAGGATAGAACCAAATTTACGCAAGACCTTGTTGGCTAATCGTCTGAAGGTGGATGGGGCCTCAAAATTATGAACTTCCTTATGCCATCTTTCATGATCAATTTTAATCTCAGGGAGATTCTGAACTTCTTCATCTTCTAACTCCAAATACTCTTGGCACCAATTGCCTGCTCTGGGAAACCCACAATTCATTGCTTGAGTGGTTCTTGATCCGATAACGTGATACCCAGCCTCCATCACAAACGGCGTAAAGTAGCAGTCGTAGGGGTGAGGGTCTGTACCGTATATATGAGGAAAACCACAACTGGTTATGTTTCCATATGGCGTGTGTTTAACCCGATCCCACGTCGGTATACACTGCCATGCCTTAGGCTTAAACAACGAGGCAGACGCTCCGCAACTATGTAACAAAGAAAATCCTTCGTTTAGCTGACTCACAAAGAATTTGAGTACAAACGGTGTAAAAATCCCGGGGTTATAGCCTGCGATCTGTGCTTTTTTAAGCGCCTCTGCCATCGCGAAAAGCCAGTCAACGTTTAAAAAAACATCCGACTCAATAGTGCCTAACCAATCATAGCGTGTGTCGGCAATCAATTGGTTCATACCTATTTCTATTGCCTTAGCCGGTCCGGTTGCATCTATCTTATTTTTGACGATTTTGATATTTTTAGGTTTGTAACTGCCAAAATACTTCGACGCCGGTATCGTAGTAGAACTATCTTGCCAAAGAATAGTAACATCAACACCATTTTGTTTTTCTATGCTTTCGATGAGTCGCTGCAAGCATATCTTTGTCAACTCATAACGGTCTTTTGTATTAAATAATATACCCAACTTCATGATCATTTATCCCGAGGTGAACAATGCCTTATAAATCTGATAACATTTGTTGGTTTGAGGTGGCCAGAAATCACATACATCATATTTTCCAGCTTCTATTGCATCAACAATATCAATACATTTCTCATAGCCTATGTATTCATCCACTATATCCACCGTGAGGTCGTGCTCGTTTCGATCCTGATACACGGACGGTTTTGAATAAACAACCTGAAAGCCCAGGCTTTCAACATGATAAGCGATCCAAATATCGCCCATGCGTCCCCGTGGTGAAATATGTGGTAAAACGAAATAATGAGGGAGGACCTCTTTTGAAATGAATATATTTTGTGAATTGAATGGAGAGGGTTTAGTGGATCCAAATGGAAATACCGCGTCCTCAAATTGACACTCTGGCGCATAGATCATTCGACAGACTGCGTCAATATCAGGGTCCCCGTTCCAGAAATCTGCCTGTATGTCACATTGAACTTTTCTTCTTGTCTTTTTAGAGTAGTCTCTTTTTGCAACTAACTGAAACGGAAAGCCCCGGTGCCATAAATGTGGGTAGTTAGTAACACCAATCGGGTCAAAAGCGGGCAAATCAGATTCAAATATATCAACTTCAATTTTTTTTCCCACCAAAAGATCCTGCCCCCAACCTTCCAGAGGAATATTATCGTCATCAATAACCGCAACGATATCAGCATTCATATCCTTCGCCCACAAGTTGCCAAAATTCCTTCGACCATGATTGTTCCATCCGATTGCGTCAGATAATTCTTTATTGTACTTCTCTTGCTCTTCCGGAGAAATATAAATGCCATTTTTAAGCTTATAATTTTTAGGGGTTTTAAGATCACCCGCAACGATAAGAGTCCAATCCTTAAGAGCATCAAACTTCTCGATAGCTTCTGTCGGGTGTTGAATAGTCGTGGTAACAATAACTTTATTCATAAAGTAATCCGCCTCCCATTTTCGCATGAAAGTTTAATTGTACGATAAATGCCTGCTTTTTCAATAGCCCTTCACACCTGACTGGCTCATGGATTAAAGCATAGTTGTTCTTGCTGAAACGCATGAAGGCTTCATCAAAACTCATTCGTAACCAAATCTATTCAGATCCTCAGCAAAATGATCCGAAACTAACTGCCAAGCTCTCGATGTGTAATCTTCGCGAAAATCCTGTTTCGGTGAATGTGCGTTCAAGTTACGCAATGGTAATAACTCGATGCCTATATGCGCCTGAACTTCCTTCATGTCCTCATGCAACCTTTCAAATCTACCCAAAAAGTCGACAGCAACACACTCGTTAATGCAAACATAATCGGTCTGAAACTCATACAGCGGGTCAGGATACAAGTCCGACCGGTTTAACATGCCTTGAATAATCCATTCTGAAAACGGTTGACTTCTTGCATGGTTTATAATTCGTGTAGCCACCGGACATTGTAAATATCCGAAGGTTCCAGGCACATTATCGACTTGATAGCTATAGTAGAGAGACCTCACCCTATCTAGCGGATGCCGGACAAACGAAAACTTGAAGCTGTTCTTCCAGAGAGGATCCCCCCTTCACCCGTAAGCGCGCAGGGTGATGCACATACCTATATGGATTCAAATTTAACCCTTGGATTGATGTCTTGGGTGGTAGTATTTTGGGATCCATGCTTTCCGCGAAGCCTAACGCGGCAGAAACACTATGCGTCCCACACTTAGGAATTGCCAAGAAAGAAACAACCTGATTCATTTATCTCTGCCCGTTTAGTAAATCTATGTTGCACCATTTCCAAAAGCTCGGTAATTCTGCAAAGCTCTCTACGTGTAACGACTCGCTCACCCCCCCCCTTGAATATACTATTGAAGTGACTCATTGCTTAACTTTTATTATGGCAGAGTCTCCTATTTATATATTGTTTTCGAGAACTACGCCACACCTTTGCTTCATATTTAGCCCAAAAGGGAGTAGATTTAAATACCATAAGGGAGCTATTGGGACATAAGAGTCTTGATATGACACTCAGATACTCGCATTTATCAAAGAATCACAAGGCGCGGGCAGTGGCTCTTTTAGACCAACATGTCCCTAAAGTGTCCCCGGAAGAATTGTTTACAA
>CAZLUT010000091.1:0-4908 GCA_964562805.1 uncultured bacterium
TCAAATAGTCTTCAAGAGCAACCGACTTTTCTTTTTGAGGCTTAAAGGCGCTTTTTAATTTTGATCTTCTGAAATCAGTATCAATAACCAAAACTTTCTTCTCGTCTCCCTCAAACGAAGATGCCAACTGAAAGGTAAAAAAACTCTTTCCCTCTTCTTTTATCGCGCTTGAAATCATAATAACTTTTTTATTCGATCCGGAAATCGCAAAAATTAAATTGGTTTTAATGAAGTTTAGTGTTTGGTGAAAAATATTCTCTTTCTTTTGATTTTTAAATAGTGGCTTCAATTTCTTTTCGTCAATTTTAACGATCGGTATTTCTCCTAAAATTGGTTTGTCGCCAACAATCATCTCGAGCTGGTCTTGAGTTTTTATTGATTTGTCTATTGTTGCTTTTAAAAATATAACTCCTGCACCAGCAAAAAGACCCATTACGAAAGCTATCGCGACTACCTGTCCTTTTTTTGGACTTACTGGGCTGCGCGGTCTAGTAGCCCGTGAGATTATTTCGACTCCCGGCCTTCTAACGCTCCCTGTAATCACCATGTTAGAAATTTTATTATCCAAGACTCCGATAAATTTCCGTTTGGTCGCTAGCTGGGCACCAAGTTCTTTGAGCCGCACTTTTTCAGGCGCCGTGTCTTGCATGGTATCTTGGAGTTCCGCAATAGAAGTTCGCGTCGCTTTTTCCCGTCCTTCCAGAGCCCTGATTTCTTGACTCATTTCTTCTAAGTTTCTTTCAGTTTCAATTTGTAACAACTTTTTAAGTGTAGCGATTTCAAATTTTGCCTGAACCACTTTTGGATGTTTTTCGCGGTATTCTTCGCCAAGTCCCAACAGCTCAATTTCTGCCACGCGTAACTTTTCCATTTTCCGAGCAACTGAAGCGCTGGATCTTATTGCCGGATGCGCGTAAATATCGCCGCCTTGTTTTAAGAATCTATTTATTTCTGCCAAAACACTGTTTAATCGAACGCGCGCCGTACTAATTCTAACTAATTCTTGATTAAGGTGAGCCAGTTGTGCCGATAATATTTTTTCATCTTCTAATTCTGGGTGTTCAGATCGAAACTCCTCGATTTCTTTTTTAATTCCCTGAGTCTCTTTGTTTAGCGTTTCAATTTGTTTTCTTAATTGTTTTACTGTTTGCTTTACGTCCTTATCCGTTTTTTCAGATCCTGAATAAATAAAAGTTTCTGCAATCCCGTTAGCGACCAGGGCCGCGAGCTGCGGCTGCTCTGAGCGAAAAGCAACTGTCATCGTTTTACTGTTTGGATCAATTTCAATATTCATCATAGAACTGAAAACTTCAGCCGGATTATAGGCTCTTCTAAATGGAGCAACGGTCATTAGATTATATTTTTGAATTACTTGATTGACAAACATTGGACTCAGCATCATCTGCCGTTGCATTGATAAATTTGATAAATCCTTTAAATCTGTGCTCTTAAAACCACTAACTGCTTTGGGGTTGAAAAGCAATGTCGCATCAGCTTGATACATCGGTGTTTGACCAGAAACCCAAACAAAACCAATCGCGAAAAAAAGAATTCCGCACAACAAAACAAATCCTTTATGGTGCCAAACTTCTTTTAAATTTTCAGTTTTTTCCTGCGTCAACGAACTGCTTTCAAGATTCTCTTTCTGATAGCGTTGATTATCCGCCAAATCAAGCTCTCCCATCAGTACGCAAACTCCCCTTTTGAATGTGCGGCGTTCGCCGTATGCGATAAACCGGTTTTATTTCCACCCTGATCAATTTTTTTACATTTTATCAGAATTCCCCCATCCTCCCACGTCATCTCAAGAATTTCAAGAGGTAGATTTCCCTTATTCGCAGCGTCATAAAAAGTAGCTTCCAAATTTTTCAAGAGGAAGCGAGGCATTTTAAACGGCCCTACCTTTACCCAGTGAGCTTCCAGATACATACTATTATCATCTTCCGCATCAACACCTATAAATCCAGCGCCTCTAAACGGAAACTCTAAGAAACCTAACTTTAGAATAGCCTCCCCATCAAACCCGCTTTCATGAATAGCCACCGTAGCCCTCTTAAGAACTTTGGGCATCTTTCTTTTTAGCCTCGCTAAAATAAAATGATTAAATTCGTCTTGAGTATAAAATCTAACAAATTCATCTTCTTTCAAACGCTGCGCCAAGAGCCCCACTCTTATCTTAAAAATATGTACAGCCTTTGGAATTAAGGGGGTTAATACATTAAATGCGACTAAAATCTCTCCCGGCATTGTCTTCTTAAATATCTCGGAACCGCTTTCCGGGTAACTCAAAAGGGATCCTGGAAATGTCATTTTTAAATCCGTAAGGCGAGCTGCTGCTTTTTCATTATCCTTCAAACTGTAATACAGCGTTGCCCAAGATTGATATTTCAAATTAGGAGCTTCAATATCAAAACCTTTTCCTTGAATCAACTTATCGGTGTATTCGATAAATTCTTCAAAGCTGCCTTCTTTTAACAAATATATCGCGGCAAAATACTTAGCAAGAAGAGCCGTGTTCTCAGTCTTCGATATCTCAACTGTTTGACTTAAGATTTTTTTAGATAAATCCGGCTCATTCAGTGTTAGCGCAAGCCACCCTTCTAATAACAATAATCTCTCATTCTCCTGCTTTTCTTCCATTGGAATCTGATTCAAAAAAATTAAGCAAGCAGAGTATTGAGCTGTAACTAAATACGATTCAATCACCTCCTGCTCACCTCTCATTCTTGCCGAAAGCTTCTTTTCTTCGCGCAGCCTTTCTATCTTTTTGATTAAATTAGCCTTCATTGATCGGTATTTTTTACTACCTTCTATCATTTCCGGAACAATCTTTAGAAAATACTTTGGAATATCGGCTTTAAATTGAAGTACCTTTTTAAGATAAAAGATTGCCTTTCCGGGGTCATCCGCGTAATTCAATAATGCCAATTCATATAAAGAGTAGGCTTTTAGCAATTTTTTATCTTTACTCTCCACAACGGCATCATACATCTTAATTAGATCTTTTTTGGAAAGATGTCTTGCGGCATCTTTCAATTCAATAATTTTTTGAGTCGCCATTTTGCCGGCAGAAAAATAAACCTTTTCTTGTGCAGCATTAAAACCACTTTTCGTTCTAAAAAAATCGCTAACATTTTCTTTTACCTCCAAAAAGGAAACGAAATATTGCGGACAACTCTCCAAATATTTTTCCCGGAGCGTGTAAATAAGGTACTTTAAATCACTCGTTCGCCTTTTTGGGTCTCGGGTTTTTAAAACCGTACTAATGAATTGATACGTGATAATTTTTTCGATGTTCAAATTCTCTTCACTTAATTCTTTTGCTATTTTTTTATTCAGATACCAGTCAATGCCCCATGCGTCCATTATGTATTTTGTATCTCGCATAGCATTGTACAAAAAATTAATCTCTTTAAATTCGGACGTTTCCTCATAAAAAAAAGTAGCTCCAACAATGACCCCGCAAATAATAAATACAACAGCCAAAACATACAGCCATCCCGGAAGCCCTGCTAAATATTTAAAAAAAGAACGCCCGCCAAGCTTCATTATCAGAACCAGCTCCGTTTCACAATTATTGTATCCCCCGGCTCAATTGCATATCTATCCCGCTCGTCAGTAGCTTTAGTTAACTGCTTTAAATTCACCTTTATTTCTGTTTCTTTACCCTCATCGTCTTTTCGGATAATCACAACATCGGTCGACGCAAAATTTGTCAAACCACCCGCTAAAATAATTGCCTTCAGGAGATCTAGCTTGGTATCGAACTTATAGGACCCGGGCTTCTTTATCTCGCCGTAAACAAAAAAAGCGAGAGATTTTTTATTCAATTCAATGCTTACCCGCGGATTAACAACATAACCCTTATTTAGTCCTGCAGTAATCATTTTTTCAATATCTTTAACTGTTTTATTGTTAACATCCATTACTCCGAGGAAAGGGTAATCTATCTGCCCTTCTTCATCGATAACTACGCTCATGTTAAGTTCCTTGTTTTTCCAAACGTTGATGTCCAGGATATCGCCCGTCTTAACTAAATAATCGCCTGAAATCGTACTCAGAGCCTTCTCTTGGCTCTTTGCTGCCTCCAAAAGAGAAATGTTTGAAATTAAAAATAACAATACCCCAAAGGTAAATGCTATGCGTCTCATTTTCATATTTATGCTCCTCCTCCTCCAAAATAACTGATTAATCTTAAATAAATAGTGTGTACCGGCCAATCCTGTTTATTTTTCCCGTCATTATTTTTGTTCACATTATACTGAAATCGATAGCGTAATTCCGCAGCAATTTTATTTTTGTATATCTGTCTGCGAAGTGACGCATGATAATTAAATCGCTGAGTCTCATCCCACGCACTGCTCAAAGCTCCTCTGAGAGGATTAGTTGCGGAATAAGCGACTGCTGTATTAAAACTGGTCCGCAATGAAATTCTGTGGCTCCAGTGAGCCGAGAGGGTGTCACGCGTAACAGACCTCCCCCTTTGGTTGCGATTTCCATCATTCTGAACAAGAGATGAAGAGTAGCGGGCCCCAATATTGTCTTTTGAAGTTAATTGATATCCTACGCGAATTGAAAAGGGGACACCGATATTACTACCACCGTTCTTCCAGCTTATCCCTTCAATTCCTACAGTTGCCCCAATCGTCGTGCGCGGAGCCTTGTATGACATTCTCACATAAATCGTCTGATCCCTTTCATCTCTATACCGCCTGGAATCACTCCCATCATAACTTCTACCTTCCCTCAAACGTGCCCTGTAACTATACCCAAGAGCTCCGGTCAAACGAGGCGTGAAAATATGGCTGATCGCAGCGTTCAGATTAACATAACTAAAATTATCATTACGGCGTCTTCCACCGCGATCATCTCTATATAATTCTCCATTTGTTCCGGCGCCCAGCACCA
>CAZLUT010000092.1:0-4736 GCA_964562805.1 uncultured bacterium
CAATTGGAAAATAATGTTAAATTTGAAGCAAATGAAATTCGCGTGATCGAAGAGGATCTGGATCGTTTTTACCTTTTAATGCAGATTGTCAACAGCGAAGACAGAGAATGGTTCTTTGAGAAACTTACCGGCCAGGGTATCGCAAAACTTGAGGACAGCCTTAAAGAAGCAAATCGAATGCTGGCTGCCGCTCCGGCGTTTGTCTTTGATCCTATCACATTGGCGCAGCAGATCGCAGCAATACAGGCCGAAATTACTCGTTTAGAAGATGAGTTGACGCTTGCGAAGCGTAATAAGGCAATCTATGACAGATATGAAATGAAAGAAAGTTTAGTTGTTTGGATGAAAGAAGCTAATGTTGATATTGATCAAAAAGCAACTTGGATGATACTGGATGATAATCAGCCGCTCAAAGTTCTGCACAACGCTATTTTTGAATTGGTCAGCGACCTCGAAGACCGGCCGATGCGTTACTTGACCAACGAAAAAGAGGCTGGAAGATTAACAACTCAAGTTAACCAGATGATTTCAAGCCGCATTCTTTACCGGGCGGACCATGCGAGCAAAATGGCACAACTTCAGAATTTTATCGATTTTCTTAAACTTGTGAGCGATCAAAAATTAGAGAAGGCAAAGATAGAGCTGACAAAAATTACTGAAGAAGGAAAGCGTCTTTCCAAGATGGAAGAAATTGCCGAACTTGAAAATCTATCAATTGGTCTTAATGATCTTTACGATGGATTTGATATTACGGATAAAGAGCTGAGAAGCTTACCTGAGGCGACCTATTTGATGCTTTTAGAAAATAAAAGAGATGCTCTCGTTAGCGAATTAGAAGAAAAAGTGGATATTCTTAGCGATAAAGAAAAAACTGAGATCAGCCGCCAGATCGAATATTATAATTCCGAAATTAAAAAGGAACCCGATCGGATCGTTCGAAGTCTCAGGTGGGGTAATTACATGGCTTGGAGCGCCCATGCGTTTGAGACGACACCTCGCGACCTTGAGCGTGCCGACTATGACACCATTATAGCCAATGAAGATTTTCAAAAAGAGTTTGTAGGTCAAGATATCAAGACGGCAGACGCCCTTAAGGGAATTGCGCCAACTTTTTCAGTCGAACAACTTCGCCGCTACGGCATCAGAAACCCTTCGCTTGCTGACCCTATTATTGTAAATGAAGTTCAAAGAGCGCTGCATGAGGGTGAGGTGGATCGCGCCAGTCAAAATTTAAAACAGCTCTTCGCGAAAGCGAAAACTGTCAAATTTCTTTTTAGAGAACGTCTTGGCCGTCAGATTAATATGATGGACAAGGATGGATCCGGTCTTGTTATCTGGTGGGCTCAATTTGCTCTCAAGAACAATATTAGTAATGAAGAGTTGGATCAGCTCTTTCGGATGATGGGTGAAAATAAGGCCGAGGTTGAGCAGCTAATTAGACGTGTTACCGGTAAGCCGGACTTTACGTTTAATATTGATAACAACGACCATTTTCAATTTTTGAGCGCCTTTGTTATGGATCGGCTAAAGTGGGGATACCTCGAAACTGCAAACAGCGCTAAAAATCTGATTACCTTCTTTGACGTTTTGGACCGGCCTTCTAACAAGTATGAAGGTTACGATGAAGGTCCGAATAAGATTTTAGATAAGAATGAAAAGTTGTTGGATCGCTATTACCGCGAGATCGGAGTGCTCTCGCCCGGTGAGACGATTCACGATGCTCTGATGGTTGAGCCTGACCGCAGTGATCTACCTCAATATTTAAGCAAATTAGCGCGAGCTGAAGAATTATGGGCTGATATTACGACTTTAGTCAGAAAGAAGTATGAGGGTCTCAAGACTGAAAAGGAAAGAGAGCAGGCCGCTCTTAGGATCCGTAAGGATATTGCGCGCCGAATTAAGGTGATTCAGATATTAAAAGATGAATATGGGACTGATTTGGACGTTGTTTACGAGCAATTAAAAGCCAAAGCACCGGCTGATGTTGCAATGCGGTATGAAGCTTACAAAAAAGAAAGTAAGAGACGGTTTGAAGAAAAGTATAGCAATTTACCTCAAAGCAGAATCGATGGAATGTTCAAGAAAGAAGCTAAGAAGATCGAAGAGAAATTCAAGAGGATCTATATAGCCGGAAAAGCAACCTCAATCTCCAAAGCTTACGGCAGCGAATACGCTTCGGAATTTCGAATTCCAATGCCTCACTTTAAGCAGGCAAACAAGATTACCGAGGCATTTAACGATGAGATCATGCCGCCGTTATTTCTGGGGACAGCTGATCATATTACCGATCAAAGACGGGATATGATGACTTTGATGGAAAATATTATGTCAGGTCTTCTGGAGAATAACCGCAGGATTCCTCGCACTCAGATCGAAAAATTTCTGAGACTCTACAAAGATTACCGCAGTGAGATTGACAGACAGGAGGTACGACTTGCTAAGCTAAGGCAAAGAACCCTCACACCGGAAGAAAGAGAAGAATTATCAAGCAATGCCCGTTCCCGCTTTGAAAAGGAGATTCAGGAGTATTTCGAATTTTTTGACAAGGTATTGAGTTTGCCCGAGTATGATGCGGTAACCGGAAAAGGCATCATTGAATTGCCCGAATCGGAATTTGATGACTTTTTAGAAAAATATAACGAGAACAATGACATTCGGGTTCGTGAATATGTTGCAACCGCATTCACTCAACTCTACTTGAATAATAAGACAGTCAACAAGCTTTTAGAGATGTACGGCAATAAAAAAATTGCCGACGCTCTTCAGAACCCGGAAATAGAACTGAGCGATGAGGAAATTCAGACTTTAAAAGAAGCAATTCACGTTGTTCACAATCTGCATCTTTGGATTGATCAGGCCTCAAAATATCATTACCAGAAACTTTCGCCTACCGCTATCGCGAGCCGGGCTGAAAACGCGATTGATCAAGACTCGTGGAGACCTCTTTCTGATGTTGAATATATTCGGGAGGTTGAGCGCAAATTAGGTATTAATCTAGAAGATAAAGAGGCGACAATTGCCGATCTGGTTACAGTCTTGAAGCTTGCCGATACGAATACGCTCCAGGATCTTTTCGACGCCTTAATCAAAACAGATGTGACTGTGGCTACGGAAGCCGAAAGAGCAAAGCGGGTTTCTAAATTCCGAGCGGCACTCCAAAGACGGGGTGTTGAACCGCGAACGAAGCTTAAGAACGCGTTGGGAGCCTTTAATTTGACTGATCAAGAGCCGCTTTATCAATTATTAAACGAGGTTGGGATTTTAGATTCCGTATTCGTTTATAGGGGTTTCACCGAAGAGACTTTGAATGTGATGGGGCTTTATGATCTCGAACTGCATTTGGCTTTAGCGATTCATTTAGAGACAACGCATCAAATTAATTTATCAAGCGACTACACATTAGCTGATCTTGGCGTTAAGGATGCGCTGGATAAGATTACAATTGAAGAGTTTGTAAAAAAATATCTGACACTCCCTGATGATAAAGCGAGAGAAAAATTTGGAAAAACACTTCGGAGATTCCAGAGAAAAGTAGAAGAATTGGGGCTTGATTACAAAAAGAATACGCTCAAAGATCTGATGACCCGCCTAAATTACTCAGAGACTGCCCGTCTGGCCGAATTTTTAACAGCAATTAACGTGTATGGGGATGATATTTTTTGGGATGTTTTCTCGAGAGATGACATTGATTTTGCGGCCGCGGTACTCACTCAGACAAAAGGTCTTATTAATTTAGCCACACCACCGATCACGCTCGACACTCTTTTCTCCCGGCTTCAGCTTGATAAGCCGGAAAATCTGACTCTTGATCAGTTTTTTGCCAAGTTTCCAATCGGGATACAAAGAAATGAAAGTATAGACCGCGTTTTAGGGGAGCTTGAATTTGACCGCAAAAAAACGACTGTTCGCGATGCGATGAATCAGCTTGGTTTTTTTGGTGATGATCGGGCTTTTAGCTTTTTTGACAAGCTTGGCATGTTTCCGGATGTCGTTCACGCTGTTGAGCTTCCAGCTTTCGCTGAAAACATGCGTCGAACCGGTTTGATTCCTAATCTCTATTTGGACGCGATTCAACAGCTTCAGGATGTGATTCGAGTTACCGCACTGATGAGCAATGAGCCCGGCGAGGAACTCTCTGAGGCTCAGTGGCTTGAAGAGGCAGGAATTAATGAGCTGGTTGTTCGACTTGGCCTTTCGAAAGATCTTCTTGGGTTTAGTGACGAAACGATTGCATCTGAAGCCGGGATCGAAACTTACAGCACCGCACTTGAAGAGGTTAGAAGTGACCTAATTACAATTATTCGTCAATGGGAGAGAAATCAAACAGGTTTAGATACTTTATCGATGAGTATCAGGAGTTTGCAGAACCAGTTGGTTGAGAGTACTAAGGATACGAAAAAGTTTCAGAAGGGAAAAATAGAAGTATTAAAATTAATTGAAGCTATGACAGGTCTTACCGCGGATGAGTTTACCGAAAAATATCCCGATATTGCCGACCGGATAGCCGCGGTAATGGCAGAAAATCCGCAGCTAACTCTTGAAGATGTGATTAAAGCCGCTGAAGCGAAGGCTGAGCAGGCAAAACGAAACCCCGATGTCCCTTACGCGGAAAATCGTCTGCTTTACAGTGTTGTCGATATTCTCCTAAAGGTTGACGCGCATCAGAATTTTGAAAGAAACGCGATGCTCAGAAAAAATGTAGCCGGGCTTCTTTATGTGTACTTAAGAGGTCAGGG
>CAZLUT010000093.1:0-4643 GCA_964562805.1 uncultured bacterium
AAAGAGAGTCTTACCATGAACGAGAAAATACCCCAGATGGATGGGTAAGGAAATATACGCAGCAATAGCGCTGCGCGCTATGCTACACGATATTAAAGATAAGGGGATTTGGTCACTACGCTCGCAGGAGCTTTGACTTGCTCCCCCAAGACCGGAATCCTAATGATTCCGGCAGGCTCGGCTGATGTTTGACCATCAGTCCTCGCACGCGGTTTGCGCTAACGCGCAAATCTACACTTGGGGTAGATATAAAAAAGACCAGGTAGGTTTTAACCTACCTGGTCTTTTTTGTGGCGACCCCAAGGGGATTTGAACCCCTGTTGCCAGAATGAAAATCTGGTGTCCTAACCGAACTAGACGATGGGGTCGCTATTCAAATTATAGTGGTGAGGGCGCTGGGGCTCGAACCCAGGACCACATCCTTAAAAGGGATGTGCTCTACCAACTGAGCTACGCCCTCCCACCAAACGTCTAAACTGCCGTTATATCTTTTTCCTTACTCGCAAGGGCTTCATCTATCTTCTTGATATGTCCATCCGTAGCTGTCTGAATCTCTTTTTGAAGCTTATGCGATTCATCCTCCGGAACTGCTTTATCCTTTTCCAGCTTTTTTATTTTTTCAATACCGTCATGTCTTGAAGAGCGAACCGAAACACGGCCTTCTTCAGCAATTTTTTTAGCAAGCTTCACGAGTTCATTTCGTCTCTCCTCCGTTAGAGGTGGGACTTGAACACGAACAACTTTACCGTCATTATTGGGAGTTAATCCTAAGTCTGACTTCTGGAGCGCCACTTCAATCGTCTTTACTTGAGTCGCATCCCACGGTGCAATAGCGATTGTTTTGGGATCAGGTGTTGAGATTGTTGCAATTTGCTTCAATGGTGTCGGTGTATTGTAATAATTCACCTGAACATTCTCAACCAAGTGGGTCGAAGCTCGTCCTGTTCTTAAATTGGAAAATTCACGAGAAGTCGCTTCAACGGACTTATCCATTTTCTGATTTGTTTCTTTTATAACTTCTCTTACATTTGCTGGCGCTTCCATTTTCGGGCCTCCTTTAGCTCTTCTGGCGTTTTGGTAAGCTCAAAGCTTATTTAACGCTTGTTCCTATTTTTTGACCTTCAATGACTTTTTGTATATTACCTTCTTTTTTCAAATTAAATACTACTATCGGCAACTTATTATCTTTACAAAGCGAAATAGCGGTCGAATCCATAACTTTTAAGTCCTTTTCCAAAACTTCCATATAAGTCAGTTCCGGAAAAAACTTAGCGTCACTGTTCTCAACAGGATCTGAATCGTAAATACCATCCACCTTAGTTGCCTTTAAAATAACATCTGCGTCAACCTCAACTGCTCTAAGAGCCGCCGCGGTATCCGTTGAAAAATAAGGGCTTCCTGTGCCGCCGGCAAAAATAACGGTTCGCTTCTTCTCTAAGTGCCTCAGGGCGCGTCTACGAATATAAGGCTCGGCAACAGAGGCCATCGGAATGGCTGATAAAACCCTTGAAGCAACTCCCAACTTCTCTAAGCCATCTTGAAGGGCCAATGAATTAATAGCCGTTGCCAACATTCCCATGTAATCCGCCGTGGAACGGTCCATTCCGCGAGCAGCCGCTCTCATTCCCCTAAAGATATTTCCTCCGCCGATTACAATAGCAACTTCAACACCGAGAGAATGAATTTCCGCTACCTGTTTACTAATCGAAAGAACAATATTGGGATCAATCGCAAGGTTATCGTCCCCTTGCAATGCTTCCCCGCTTAATTTTAATAAAACGCGTTTAAAAGCCGCTGGTGCCAAATTAGTTGCTGCCCAGTTCGTATCGGGCAAAGGATTTTACCTTTACCGAGGAACCGGTTTTTTTGTTTGAAGCCTCAATCAATCGGCTTACCGTTTGCTTATCGTCCTTAATATATTTTTGCTCTAAAAGACAAATTTCTTCGAAACGTTTTCCAAGCTTACCCTCGATAATCTTTTGCTGAACCGCCTCAGGCTTGTTCTGCAAAGCTTCCTTAGACTGCTCTAGAAGAATTTCCTTTTCCTTCGCGACCCATTCGGCAGGCACCTCACTACGTTCAACATAAAGCGGTTTCATGGCTGCGACTTGCATCGCAACTTCCCGGCCCAGCTCTTGGTCACTTCCGCCTTCAAACTCCACCAAAGCGCCAACACGGTGATTGCTATGGAGGTAACTTGCAATAAAACCGTTTTGAGCCTCTAAAACACACGCACGCCTTGCTTGCAGTTTTTCGCCTGTTTTAGCCGATGTTTCCATGACAGATTTTGTAAAGGGCTCTTCTTCTAAAACGCCTGCGCCACTTTCAAAGACCTTATTTAAGCATTCACTTAATAGATTTTGAAAAGCAGGTGTTTTTGCAACAAAATCTGTTTCGCAATTAAGTTCAAAGATGGCTCCTTTTGAACCTTCCAGCTTAATTCCGACTAGGCCTTCTTTAGCTTCTCTGCCTTCACGTTTCGCGACTGAAGCAATCCCTTTTTTGCGAAGGATTTCAACAGCTTTCCCGAAATCTCCATCCGATTCATTGAGCGCTTTTTTGCAATCCATGAACCCGGCATCTGTTTTTTCTCTTAGTGACTTAACTTGATCTGCGGTAACAACCATTTTTCTAAACCCCTTTACTTACTTTTTCTCTTCACTCGAAGCAGAACTTACAGCTTCTTTGTTTTTTGCTGCTTTAGGAGCAGCTTCCTTACTCTTTTTTTTGTCAGCTTCTTTTTTTTCAGCTTTAACTTCTTCTTTCTTAGCATCTTTGTTAGCACTTTTCTTTTCTTCCCTCGCGGCCTGCTCTTTTTTCTTCTTGCTTGCCTGCGTTTTCTCATAAATTGCCCGGCCTTCAATAACAGCATCAGCCAGCATATCGGTGATCAATTTAATCGCTCGAATAGCATCATCATTTCCGGGAATAGGGTAATCAACCGGGTCTGGGTCGCTATTGGTGTCAACAAGAGCTATTGTAGCAATATCTAACACTTTAGCTTCCTTCATAGCGATTTCTTCGTTCTTGGTATCAACCACAAAGATGGCCCCCGGAAGTTCCAACATCTTACGGACACCCGCAAGATTCTTCTCAAGCTTCACCTTTTCCTTCATTAAATGGTTAATTTCCTTTTTGGTATAGAATTGATAGTCGCCCGTTTCACCCAACTGATCTATCGTCTCAAGCTTCTGGACGCTTTTACGCACTGTTTCAAAATTAGTAAGCATTCCACCTAACCATCTTTGATTCACGTAAGGCATACCGCATTTTCCAGCCGCTTCTTGAATAGTAACTTGAGCCTGTCTTTTGGTTCCCACAAAAAGAACAGCCTTCCCTTCAGAAGCAATTGTTTTTGCGTACTCGAGCGCTTTTGATAAACACTCGGCTGTTTTTTCAAGGTTAATGATATGAATACCATTTCGGTCACCAAAAATAAAAGGCGCCATCTTGGGATTCCAGCGGCGGGTTTGATGTCCGAAGTGTACTCCGGCTTCTAGTAATTGTTTTAATGATATTTCCATTTTAATTCCTCAATCTTTAAATAAATTTATCTATCGTACACTTTAACTCTCAGTCCGTTCCGGATAGACACGAAACATGACCTACGTATTTCGTAAACTCCTCCTATTTTTAAGCTTAAAAAGCGTTATTTTAAGAGGATTTCCGTTTGCCTTCATCTGATACGGCCTTAGTTAAAAGGGTCCATACATCAAAAGGGCGGTGATTATAGCAACTTAAGTGGTTACATCAAGCGAATTTACGTTAAAAAATAGGGGTATTTTCGGGATTTTTTAGGACTAAATATCTCTCGGATCTTAGATCTTGGATCTCAGATCCAAGTCTTGGCTAGGCGTTAAATTGCAACTCATAAAGGCGCTTGTACTGCCCACCTTCAGCGAGCAACTCTTTATGAGTCCCCACTTGAGTAATTTCACCATTTTCGAAAACAAAGATTTTGGTGGCATTCTGAACGGTTGAAAGTCGGTGAGCAATCACAAAAACAGTTCTTCCCGTCATAAGCTCGTCTAAAGCTTTTTGAATTTCTCTTTCGCTTTCGGTGTCAAGAGATGAGGTAGCTTCATCAAAAACCAAAACGGGAGGACTTTTTAAAATAGCGCGGGCAATTGAAAGTCTTTGACGTTGCCCTCCGGACAGCTGAAGGCCCCTTTCCCCAATTTCGGTATCATATCCATTATCTAAGCGTTCTATAAACTCATGTGCGTGAGCAGCCTTAGCAGCCTTTATAACAGAATCCAAGCTTGCTTCCGGAGCACCATAAGCAATATTTTCTCTTACAGAGTTATTAAAAAGAACCACTTCCTGAGTGACATCGCCGATATTGTCCCTAAGAGATTCAATCGTGCAATCGCGGATGTCTCTACCGTTAATCTTAATAGCGCCGCCCGTAACGTCATAAAACCTTGGGAGAAGATTTACTAAAGATGTTTTGCCGGAACCTGAGGAGCCCACCAGAGCAATCACCTCGCCCTTCTTAACTTGGAAATTAATATCTTTAATCTTGATGTTGATAAGTTCAGATAAACGAATACCTGTTACATAAAACAATTCAATAATTAATTTATTTCGCTCTCCAATAAAACCTTCATCAAACTCAACTTTATTCAATAAGTTCTCAATCT
>CAZLUT010000094.1:0-4057 GCA_964562805.1 uncultured bacterium
GATTCCCGCTCAGTTTGGAATTTTGACCGAAGTTTACTTTCCTCAAAAAAAATATCAGACCCAATACCAAAAAGACGGACTGGACTCCGTTTTTAAAAAAATAACAAAAGAAAAACATCCTTTTTTATTTCTTATTGAAGACGCCCACTCGAGCATCGAGGCCCAGAGAAACATCGCGAATTTAATCCGTCTTATTAACAAAAAGTGGAAAGTAAAAATATTAGCCTTGGAGGGGGCAGAAGGCGAGATCCCGCTCCAGGACATTTGGAGTTCACCTTTCTCAAAAGAGAGAGGAGAGGTTTTAGATTTTTATTTAAAAGAGGCTCTGCTTTCGGGTCCTGAGTATGAGGCTCTAAGAGATCCGGACCGTTACCAGGTGCATGGCGTTGAAATGATGGAGCTTTATGAGGCGGATCGAAAGGTATATTTAAGCGTTTACGAGAATCGCTCTGACTTTTCGAGGAAGCTCACCCGCGCCAAAAAAGAAATTCGCCGCAAGAAACAAAAAACATTTTCTAAAAAACTTTTGTCGTTTGATAAAAAGGAAGAAGCCTTTTTAAGAAATCCTGGTCGATATTTTAAGTCATTTGTGCCCTTCGTTATTAAAACCGCTTCAGAACTTGGACTTAAACCATCTCGAGACAGCTCGCTCCCCACAATTAACCGGTTATTAGGAAGTGCTCAGAATATTTCTTTAAAAGAGCTGGCTGAAGAGCTCGCCTTATTTAAAAAAGAAAATCCGATGTATTTGGGTGAGGTTGAAATATTAGAAAAACAGTTTTTGCCGCGCGGGTTTGACTTTAATTTTGAAATCACTGGCCCGCCTCCTGAGATTCCGACCCTGTTTCTCTACCGTTACAAAACAATGCGTATTTTTCTCGATACAGCTTACGCGCGCTATGGAATTAATTCTCCTCAGCTTTTTTCGGAGCTTAAGGGCTTTACTGAAAAGACTAAAAGAATGCTGATGAAAACTAAAGAAGAGCAGGAATTGAATAAGGAGGCAAAAAGTTTCGATGTTTTGGATCGTATCCTTCATCTTGAAGCTTTAAGAGAGGACCTAGAAAATCCTAAGGTTCGAATAACGGCAGGGAAGCTTGGCATCGGAGCGGTTTATGATCAAGCAGCCTTATTTTATGAGCTCGCTAAAAAACGGGATGAAACTTTAACTTTAAATACACTTCAGGTTATGGAAGAGTCCAAAATTCAACCAAAAGCTGCTATTTTGGTAGCTGGCGGATTTCATACGGCAGGCGTTCAGGATATGCTCAAAAAATCAAAAGTGGGTTTTGTTACCATTTCCCCCAAGTTTCAGTCTGATTTATCTAATGAAAAACTTTACCGGACACGGCTAGCAGGAGATTTAACCTTAGTTGCCTCTGCCATTGCTCCAGAGAAACTTACTCAAGATGAGGAATTTCGAGAAAAGTTACACATCGTTGACCGAATGTATGAGAAAGGCGCTGAAATTGAAGAAGCGGTTGGCTTTAGTTTAGGGAAGACATCCCTCCTTAATCACCCAGAGAGAAAGAAACAAATTCGAAGAATGATTCAAAAAAATTGGGTGCTTACAAGAAAGGGAATTACCCAAGAAAAAAGAACTTATAAGGAGCTTGCGGAAGCTATTAACAAGAGATTTTTTGATGAGGAGGAAGATGGTTATGATTATTATTCTGTTTCAGATGCCGCATTAAAACAGTTTCGTAAAGCCTCGATCGCTTTTGATAATGCTCTGGCCCAAAGCGAAGAAGATGTCCGTTTTTATTTAAAACAAAGAGGTTATTATGGATTTAGCAATAACCCAAAAATTTTAAAAACCGAAAACCCCAACCTTTATGAGGCCGCAGTGCACTTTAGTCTTATTAAACCTCTTCAACCTGATGTTAAAGGCAAGAGTTTGGGTGACTTGGAAGAGGCAAGAGAAAGGTACAGAAGGGACGCTCGTGATGTTTTTCGCAGTCCTCATCTTTTACGGCGCATTGATGAAGCACCCGATATAGAGCAGCTTGAGTTAATAATGCTAGATGCAGCTTATTTTTCGCTTATTTTACTTAGAGAGCCAATTGAGAAAATAATTGGTCTCGATGAAGATGGTCAAGCAATTACAAAAGCTCTTAATTATGGCGAAGCCATTATTCGTATTAGACCTGCCTTACAATCAGCTGATGTTGATCGATTTACGAAGTGGAAAAATAAATTTATCGACGATGCTATCGATGTATTTCAGGACCCTGAATTAGCACGGAGACTCATGAACGAGTTTGAGTTTGAAGAATTGCACAGGATATCGTGGGAACATTTAAGGGCCGTCTTGGATGAATTGGGGTATAAGGATCTTCCAGAACCCCAGTTTTTTTATCAAATCGTATCCGCGTACAGAAGATACTTGCCGGAATATAAAAAAGCAGCTGGGCACAGTTTGGGACAGATAGGGGCGGATGATCCCAACGCGATACAATTTAATGAACTTTATAAAAAAGCATATCCGGATAGAAAAAATCTTTATAGGAATAATAAATTTGGGTATCGAGCCGTTTATGAGGCAGCAGCAGGACTTTTTGGTTTTGATGCAGGAGATGATGAGGAAAGATATGAAGAAGGCAAAAGATTGCTTCAATTACTCTTTGATCGGGGGCTTGCCGACCAAGCAATTAAAGAATTAAACTTTTTTACTTTTACAGCAAGCGGAGCGCACCGTTTTCATCCCTTAGCGTTAGCAATTACAAATGCTTTGGATGGTAAAGATATTTTTTCACCTGAGAAGATCCCTAACATGATTCAATTTGATGAAACAATGCGGTATTTGGAAGATAAGTATCATATGTATGCTGATCCTGACCTGAGTGATTTACCAAAAGTGAAGCTTGTAATTCCAAGAAAGGAAGAGGGTTACAGATGGCTTGATATCGGTTCCGCGCCCAAAGTTCAGGGAGCGCCCACACTTAATTTTATAAAAAATTTCTTTGAAGGATATCAAAAAATACCGTTAGAAGTTGTTGGTACTGATGTTTTTTTTCCAAGATTTCAGGAAAATGCCGACGGCACTATTAGCGAGAATGAAGATTATAATTTTAATAAAGAAGAGCCGGTTGAATTTAACGGAGTTCAATATAAAAATGCTGCTTTAAACCCTGAAGCTAATATTATGGATTCCAGTTTTAATTTGGGACAATTTGATTTTATTTCGATTGTAAAAGCTCTTCATCATTTAAAACATAAAGATGAATTATTTACCTATGGCCCCCTAACAAATTTAAATCTCCAGTATCAAAAAGACGGAAAACGATTTGGTTCTTTCCCGAAGCAATATTATTTGACCCCAACTCAGCGGCGAGTGATTAATCGATTGCTTCAGTCTTTAAAGGTGGGTGGGACTTTATTTCTTAATCCCACTTATGCGTTTAATTTGCCGGAAAATATACCTAATAAAGAAGCAGTTTATCAGGAGGGGTTTGCGGACCGCTCTAATGCCGATCTCTTCTTAATTATTCAAAGAACGGCTGAAAATGAATTTGTTATTTATGATGAGGCGATTCCCTATCGGCCTAATTTAAGCCCTTTTTATGCTGGTTATGTGGTTATTGACGCATTTCCTGACATTTTTAATATACCGGCACTTTCTTCTCTGTATCCCGAACTCGAAACCGATACGGATTTAATGGCTCAGGTGGTAGATTTCGTGAAGCGAGCGGATGCGATTGTCTATCGCCACCAAAGCCTGGACAAAGATGCGTGGGGATCGATATTCCAAGCAGGCCAAGCTAAAAAGGAAGGGAAGAGACTGCCTGAGATTATGAGAGTTTATATGGCTAACGTTCCTGATGGTAACCCGAAAAAAATAGCTTTATTAAAAGGTGTGGATGAGTTTGAAGCTGTTTATGCCAGGAGCTTGGGGCATAAGGTTGATTTTACAATTACCGATGCGGTCCAAGCTTTTGCTAAAAATGTTTTAACAAGCGAAGAACCGGCTTACTTAATTCTTCCGGCATCTGAACTTCTGCAGATCGATAGCGATGCTCTTCGAACAGTCTTATCCAATCCTTATATCGTTATTGAT
>CAZLUT010000095.1:0-3931 GCA_964562805.1 uncultured bacterium
CCCTCGATCAGCTCTTCTAAGCTGAGAGGTGCAGCGCTCGGTTTAACCGTAGCGAGTTTTTCGGAATATGCTCCCAAGTTAGCTAAAAGCTCCGCTACCTCAGGAACCCCAAGGCTTTGGCCGCGGGCTTCGGAGGAATCAGTAGACAAGTCGGATCCGGGGGGCAGACTGAGCCTTTCGATCGCATCAGCTGTCGACTGGTCAATTAAAGCGAGAAAGGGAGCGAGATAGGTAATGTGGCCGGGTGCCTTACCTCGCTCTATCTTGGTAAGAAAATTCACAATGGCTTGATTTTTTTCAGCATCCATCGCCATAAGCAAAATCTGCTGAGAACGCGGTATTTCGCTTAAGCGGTTAAATGCTGTCCGACCCTCGAGATCAATCCCCAAAATTGACAAATCAAAGCCACCGTTACGCATTAGATCTTCCTTGATGGCTCGTTGTTCATCATTGAATTCTGTTTTAATAATGCGAATAGCTTTTACAGTTTTTCCAAAACGATTCAAAAGCTCTTTAAATCTCGCTACGCTTCCGGCTACATCTTTATGCGGTTCATCAATAAAATAAATTGTTGTATTTCTTAAATCTTCTTTGGAAGAGTTGAGAGTAATAAGTTCATAGAGCTTTTCGGGAGTTTTGCCGACAGGAAGCAGGATATGAGGATTTTTTTGTTGAATAACGCGCCTAAAAAATTTAACAGCGTTATCGGAAACCCCTTCGGCATTCGGGGCAACACTGATTCGATTAGATTTCCATGAACGAATTCCCTCGGGCGCTTCTAAATATTGGTTAAGAGCCGCATGAACATCTTCTTGCACTTGGGGCGATGAAAGTTCTGGGTGGCTGCGGTAATACTGACTTAGACTATACCTCCCAAACTCAAGCTGACTGCGCGCCATCCTGAGAAATCTCTCTCCTTCGTTCTTACCGAGCACATCAAGCACACCATTAAGAATTCCAATATTTTCTGAAAGACGCTCATGAAAATTCCACGATAAGAAAGTAAGGAGTGCCGCCTCATTAAAAGGCTGATCAAATTCAACTGTGCCTACATCAATAATCCAAACGTCCCATTTACCCAAAGCATTTTTAAAAGCTACAAAATTGAGTTTGCTTGGATCTGAAAAAGCATGCCCTTGATAAATTTTCCAGAATTTAACATATTGTTCGAGCGCTTTTCGCTTGATTTCTACCAGATCCTCGTCAGTAACCGGTTCACCATAAAAAGTTTTCCGCTTATCCTCTAAGGCCGCCAGGGTATCGCCTCTGATATATTCTTGAGCTAAAACTTGACTGCCCTTAGTGCCGAACAATCCCAAAAGTCTTGGGAGAATTTCATAACGCTTGGTCGCAGCTAATACGTCAGCTTCTGTTTCTTGGTGGTCTTCCCATTCGTGCATTTGCCGAATCATAGCAGCTTGTTTGCTTAGTATTTTGAGCACGAATTCTAAAGTCCGACTGTAATTATCTTTTAAAGTAGCAAGGTAAGCGTTTCGCGAAGAACCGTGCCCAATCCATTCCACTTTAATACTGCGAATATCGTTTTCATTAAACCGAGAGTCGTCTAAACCCTCAATAATCTGCCCTCGATGCCCGGAATCATTCAAGACTCCCAAAATACTGAACTTATCAATTGTGGGATCTTGATTATCAACATGGTCAGAATCAACATTAATCCAATCGATATCATCCATCTGGATATCACCTGCTTCGAGTCTCGCGTGAAATTCTCCCAATAATTTTGCAGGAGGAGGAGTGTAGCTACGTTTTGCAGGTTGCTCTTCGGCGGGCTCACGAAGGCCTCTCGCCTCCCTCGCAATTTCCCTGAGGTTATTAATTTCGGGATCATGCTCAACTTCCAATTCATTCAGATAGTTTTCAAACGCAACTTTGCCGTTATTTAATAAAGCCCAATCTTCTTCCATAACAATTCCACCCTGGTCAAAGTACCCCTTCAGCTCATTACCGGCAGGGAGACCTGGATACTGCCGAGCATACTTTTCGGGATACCCAAACAAGTATCCTGAAAGCTCGATTAAATCATCATTGTTTGTAATTTCTTGGGGCTTAATATCATATGCCTTCCATCTTTTTACACTCCACTCATCTGGCCATATCCGCTGAGCTGTTGCCTGAGCCCTCAATAAAAGCGGGGGTCTTGAAACTAAAGCAACAAGAGGCTTATCTACCCCTATCACCTCTACCAATCTTTTGATAGTTTCTTCAGAATTTTCAAAATTGGCACTTGTATTCCTAGAGGGTTTGGTTTCTTTGTAAATCGATGCAGGGGGGATGCCTTCTTTTTCTAAAACGAATTCGAGAACGTCTGCCTCTGTCCAGTCCTTTTCCGGCTTAGTTTCTATAATTCTCTCCACTCCATAATGTTTTTGGACAGCCTGAATAAGCGGAACGGTTCCCCGCCCGATACCACCCGCAACAACAATTGGAATCGGTCTTCCAGTAGTCTTCCACTGGCTAGCAAACTCAAGAAAAGTTCTTAAGTCAGGATTTCCCATCAATAAATAAACATCGGGGAGTTTTTCAGCAAAATCATCACCTTTTGATACCAGGCCAAGATATGCCTGAAGAGCGCCTTTAAGTTCCGCTCGCAGCTCATCTAGCCCTAAACTTTTTCCTTTTGTAATTTTAATGCTTGTACCATTAGTTGTATCGATATCCCGAACTATCAACTTCCCATCCTCAGATACTCTTATGACAAGATGCAGTCTAGAAACTTCAGGCGCTCTAACTTGAGGCGATAAATCATTTTCCTTCTCGCGGCCAACGGTTATCATTTTACCCGGCTTTAAAGTCAAAGAGGCGTCCTCAGCCCTCCCTTTTTTAACTGCGAAATGAAAATCTCTCCCGGACAACTCTTTCTCCTTTTCTATAAAAAGGAGCCATCCGGGCAATGTTCGTCCCGCCCCCGGAAGCGGGGGGGCAAGGGTGATTTCTAAGACATCGCCTTCTTTAAGCTCAAATGGTTCGGTAGCTTTATTGTTCAAGAAAAGAGGGTTGCCCGTAAAAGGCAGGGCTTCACCTATCGATTTTCCTTCTACATCCCTTAAATCTCCAAAGAAAGTTTCCTGAGATACCCTGGACGGCGGATTATTTCGTCCTGTAATCCCGGCGAGAGATTTTAAATCGGCTTGCCGCCATTCGGCTGGGGGACCCCTTTTTTTAGTGGCAATCCACTCTTTCATCAGATCAACATTAATCAAATTATTTTCATCAACCGGCCAAATAGGCAAATCCCACAGCCGATAATCGGCCAGCACCTTGCGGTAATAATTTTTTCTAGCGTCTGTCAGATTTTGATCGGCTTTTTCCGGATTATTTGCTTGAAATAAAAGGGATTTGAGACGAGCTGCTATTTTTTCATCAGGAGTAAGACTGCGCCCTTCTTTCCGGGCTTCAAGACGAATCTTTTTCAATTTTTTAGCGAGATCTAAATGCCGGCTCGTAATCGGTGCGAGCTCCTCTTCAATACGGCGAGCTTCTAATTCCCCAAAATTTTCTCTAAATTTTGAAATGATAAATTCTTTTACTCGGCTAATGCCCCGCTTACGAAGTATGATGTTATAAGTTCTTCCTCGTTCTTGTTCCTGCCAAATAGTCAAAACCCTATCAGGAATTCGCCGCGGCAGCAGAAACTTCGTGATCAGAAACTCATCAAGTTTTTCGATATCGGTTACATTGCGATACAGCCAGTCTGAAATAAAAATACCGTTAATTTTTCTGCCGCTAAGGTCATCCGTGATCTCAAGTTCTTTTAAAGCCCGCTCCCACGAAACCCCGAGACTTTGACCTGCTATACCCTTGAAATCTACTTTAAAATCTCCTCCAAAGGAAAGGTTTGTTGGTAAAGTCAACTTCAAGGTGGTGCCGCTTTTATCTTTACCGACTTCCTCCGCACGCCGCGTTTCCCACT
>CAZLUT010000096.1:0-3806 GCA_964562805.1 uncultured bacterium
TCAATATCCAAGATGTCGCCTGGTCTTAAGAAATTGGCAAATTTCACATTTTTTACCTGCTTCAATCCAATGTCACCAATTTTAAAATTTTTAAAATTTTTAAGCCACCACCCTCCTGCTTCCACCAGCGCCTGGGTCATCAAAACTCCCGGCATCACCGGATAATCTTCAAAGTGATCCAGCAAATAATCTTCATTAATGGTTAAGTTTTTACTGGCATAAATCGTATCATTTTTGATCTCAAAAATACGGTCGATAAAGCCCAGATCATTCATTTTAACTACACCTCGCTGACTCTTTAACCCTCAAATATGCCAGGTGTGCCGCTCCCTTTAAAACCGCATGACCACTCTCCGTCATTTCCTTTAAATTATCATATAAAAATGAAAGCTTGTAATGCGAAATAGTGAACATAACCACCAATTTCAACCATATATCGTGACCTTTTAAAATCTTAACAAATGTTTCTGAAGTAATCGTTTGGGGGCTATTCTTTAGGCGGGTTATAAAATCTTCGCCACCTTCTCTTTCGATAACCGGCAGTAATATTTTTTCTACTTTTTTATCAACTAAATTGTCTAATAACTCGGCCGCATTTGCCCGCACATAATCATCTCCCTCTCTAAAACGATCATGAATCAAATGAATCAGGTTAGGGGGATAAAAAAGAGCTAGCACCCTAAAAATCTTTTCGAGACTTTCGCGATGCAAGCTTTGTATTGCGTTTAAAAACAAGGCTTTTTCCTCAGCTGAAGGTTCTTTTGCCAAGTAATAATTTTCTAAAATCCGGGCAAGCGCCTCGGTTTGTTCGTAACGCTTAATTTCCTGGCTAAGCTGACGAATCAGCATCTCAAGATCAATGACCGGCGCGACTTTTCGCAATTGATTCAGACCTCGAATTACTTCATATCTCAAGGTTTCATCCCAATCCTCAAGACATTCGAGCAGAATAAGTTCGGCTGTTTTACTTTTTAATGCAACAAGGGCTTTAACAACTTTTCTTCTGATGAAATCCGAATTATTTTTATCTTTTAGACAATCCCGAAGCTTTAGATACCACTCGTCCGGATGTTTTTTATTCTGACTCACATCCTCCCCGCTCTCCACCTCTTCTCGGATAATCGATAAAATCAAGGTCTCAATCTCTTTTTCTTTTTCGCCATTACGGTCATCGAGTTCCGACCTCTTATCATTTCCGGACAAAAACTCATGCTGGTAAAGGGTTTTAATAAAAAATTGGGCATCCAACTCATCTCTTTCATCGCTTCGAAAAAGAGAGAGCTTTGAGATTTGAATAAACCGCTTATGGTAATGTCCGGATTCACTCTTGATATCTTCATAGATTTTTTTAAGTTCATTGTCTTGCAATGTATCTAAAATAGACGTCTTTTCAGACAATTCTTCACTTTCTTTTTTTTCGAAGTCACCTTGGTTCGTGGCGAGCACAATTCTTTTGAGAGCTTCGATATATTCCTTTTTGATTAAAAGTATTACCAAAAGCCACATCACCACAATCAATAAGGCAAACAAAGAAACGCCCTTCACAGTTAAACCTAGCACGGAAATTAGTATTAAAATCAAAAGTCCCCCGATGCCCTTGCTAAATCGGTAAATAAACATATCAATAAACGGCTTGATTTTATGGCGTTCGGTTCGATTGATCGGTAAATAAAGAATTTCACGGCTTGCGGAATGAATTGAATAATTTAAACTTCCATCATAGAACTTGGTAAAACTCGCCATCCACAAGAAAGGCACGATAATCAATCCTAAAAACCCAAAAATCAGTCCGATAGGTAGAAGTAAAAGAGCGGTACCTACTCCAAATTTCCTCAGGATCCGCGGTGTCAGGATAATCTGAATGAGAAAGGCTACTCCGTTAAGGGCCGCAAAAAATCCGCCAAAAAAAGCCGTTTTGGCATCCTTTGCCTCAAAACTGGAACTCACAATAGTTTGAAACTGAAAATCAACAAATGTCGAAAGAATTTTTCCCATACCAACTAGCAATAAGATTAAAACCAAATAGGATGACCCTGTTAAAATTTTAAAAATAGTTTTTCTGCGATTATTTTCGTTATTCATCGAAGAATCCGGTTCACTCCGCTCTTTTATTTCAGCCGGCTCATATTGGCACGCTAATTTAATAAATAAAACACAGCATAATATGATCGTTCCCGCAAGGAGCAGCAAATTTTCAGTCCCCATGAAATATACGGCCCGATTCGTAATAAATCCGCCGCAAATAGCCCCTAAAACACCGCCGCTTCCAATAATTCCAAATAACCGCTTTGCTTCTCTGGGGTTAAAAAGATCATTCGCCAAGAGCCAAAATTGAGTCACCGCCATCACCGAAAAAACAGCGGCCCACAAGTAAAATACAAAAGCAAACCAAGGTGCTTGAAATTGAAATAAAAACCAAAAGAAATAAAGACAGCAGGCAAAAATAATAGAACTCACGACCAAAATATTCTCTTTTTTGTGCCGATCAACAAATTTGGCATAAAAAAATGAAACGATACCAACGATAAGTGCCTCACCCATATAGACATAGGGTAAATTCTCAGGACCCATTTTTTGAAGAAATAAGGAGCTTCTGACCGGCTTGATAATGTAATAGGTTGCGATCACCAAAAAGAAATAGCCAAACATTAGAACAACTTTCGGCCACTCTTCACGGCGAATCTTGGCAAAAGGCTGAACTAATCGTGTGATAAAACTAACCATAATACCATTTCTTTAAGCTGTTAAAGTTCGGAATTATGCCGGAGAAATGCGATAGGAGCAAGGGATTAGTGAGTAGTGGTGAGTAGTTAGTGGTTAGTGGTTAGTGGTTAGTAATACATCACTAATAAAAAAGGCCCCAGGAAAAATCCTGAAGCCTTTTGTGTTAGTGGCGGGAGCGACGGGACTTTCCTCCACTCGCTTAAATTTTTAAAGGAACCGCTCTCTACGGACCGGCCATTTTTCCTGCCGCTCGTACCCTACTCGCTTTTCTTTCCCCCTTCCCTTATGGAAGGGGCCCCACAGAAAGCGGAAAAATGGCTTCAAGTCCCGTTTCCGCAACACGCTAATAACAAAAAAGGCCCCAGGAAAAATCCTGAAGCCTTTTGTGTTAGTGGCGGGAGCGACGGGACTTGAACCCGCAACATCCAGATCGACAGTCTGGCACTCTAACCAATTGAGCTACGCCCCCACCGATAACTTTTTAAAGAGCTCTGCGATCAATCGTCACGAAACTGGGACAAACCCCCTGAGGCTTGTCTAATGGTTCGTGGTGGGCGTTTAAGGATTCGAACCTTAGACCCCCTCCTTGTAAGGGAGGTGCTCTAAACCAACTGAGCTAAACGCCCGGAAAAAGAGCGGAATTGTATAGCTTTTATATAAGAGTGTCAAACCTTCGAAAAATTTAAGAGCTAACCGTCAAAAATCTTAATAGTAGTAAAAGTCCCGGTTAACATGCTTAACTTGCGTTAAAACAACTCCCAAAACACTGGTCTGATGACGCAGCAATTTCTTATATGAGTCTCGCAATACCTTTCGATCAGTCTTCCCTTGCTGAACTACTAAAATCACACTATCCACATGCTCAGCAACGGCAAGTGAATCGGCAACGTAATGTATGGGCGATGTGTCAATAAAAATCAAATCATAATCCTTTTTAACACGATCAATAAGCTCGTGCATTCGAGATGATCTTAACGCCTCAGGAGTATTAAACTGAGCGTGAATACTTCGAATATAATCAACCCCCTTAATTAAAGTTGTTTCGATAACATCTTTAATCTCAGCTTTTTCGGTCAAATAGT
>CAZLUT010000097.1:0-3746 GCA_964562805.1 uncultured bacterium
GAGGCAAGATGGCTTTTAGGGTGGAAAAATCGCCTCAATACGTACCTGGCTTCAGATTGCATCTCCCAATCGTAAGAAGTTGGGTTTTTCGCTCCAAAACTTGAATTCTAAGGATCTACCAGGTATCTTTGAACAGCTATTTTTTTATCATTGTTTAATACAACAAAAGTTGTTAGTTTGTGTTTTTTGTGTACATGAAAGGAGAGTAGAGGTGAAGAGTTTCATTTCTATACTGTTATCGCTAACTCTGATTCTTAATGTTTCTCCCGCCATTGCCCAAGAAGTGAATACTTTAAATTCGATAGATATTGTAGTCCCTGAAGAATTTGGACGTATCGTTAAGATATCAGGCAGCCCCGAAGAAGCCACGCCTGAAAAACCCTTTATTATTTACATGCAGGATGCTCACGGTAACTTTGAGGGGCAAAAAAACATTATTAATCTTACCCGTTTTTTTCAAGAGAAGTGGCTAGAACCTAAAGCTCGAACCACTTTTTTTCTTGAAGGGCTTGTTGGAGAGCTCGATTCTAATGCTTTAAAAACAACAGATGATCTTAAGGGTCTTGAAACGTTTTTAATGGAAAGGATGGAGAGGGGCGATATCGATGCCGGTTCTTTTTTATCAACCATAAATCCCGAAAGCTTTCAATTTGTAGCGCTTGAAGAAGGATCGCTTTATAAAGCAAATTTGATAACTTTTCAGGAGGCGCTTCTTCAGAATAAGGGGGCTTTAAAACGTGTTAAAGAATATCGAAGCAAAGTCGGATCTCTTTTACCTAAAACCCTTTCGGATCGCGCCATGGAGATCCAGAGGAGCATTGAATCCCGTCTGAAGCGGTCAGATCTCATACCGGAACACCTTAGGCTTCTGAAATCAACCTTATTGGATGTATTTGTCAGCGAAGGCGGAAATGACAAAAAGAAAATCGAGGATATTTTCAAAAAAATATTTCCTTCAGTTGATGCCCTGTTGAACCTGGAAGCTGAGGCAAGAGCTGTGGATCAGGAGAAGATGGGTTTAGAGCTTGAGATATTGTTCCCGGAAAACACCCCTCAATGGAGCGAAAAAATCAGACAGGAACTTTTTAGCCGTTACCAAACGAATCCGGAAGATTTTAAAAACACGCTCAATCTTAAAAAATATTTTGCTATTGAGCTGGAGCGGCAAAAAATTGATGCCACGACCCTGTTTCAAGAAATCGAAAAATTAGAAAGTTTAGTGATGCGCCTGGTGATTTTCAATCAAAAGGAAATAAAAGCGCTTAACCTCTTCAATAAGCTGAATTTTCTTGAAAACTTCTTAATTTTAGAAATTGAAAAACGGGACTGGGAAGAGGTTAAAAACAACCCTGAAAGCTTTAGAAGCCGAAAGTGGCTGGGTGAATTGACAGCGCTTCAGGGCGAAGCCGTAGCGGCAGATTACGATCCCGACATTGATCTCGCTTACGACCGCAGCCGCCTTTTTTATCATGGCACTGAAAAAAGAGACGCGATATTTATTAAAAAGATTAGAAAGCATTTGGGGCAAAATAATGACCGGGTTGTCTTTCTGGTAACAGGCGGTTTTCATAAAGAGGCTCTTGTTGATTTTTTTAAGAAAAATAGTATTCCCTTTGCCTTAATTTCTCCCCGCCTGAGCCAATTAGAAAAAGGACGCGAGACTTATTTGAAAGGGATGAAGCAATTATCTTTGGCAACTATTTCAAAGCCAAAAATGAATGACACCCAGCCTGTTATTTCTAAGATCGATACGGAAGAGGCGAGGCGCATTAATGATAGGTTTCAGAGGGCTTACGCGATCGGAGCTTCTTTAGGGCGTCTTGACGACGTCGCTTTTCGCTCGATGATAGCGGATCACCACGGTGCTTTGATAGCAATGGCGAACACTCTAAAAAGACACGAAGTGTCACAAGAGGTCGAGGGACTTTTAGAAGAGTCTATCGCGCTGTATGGCGATTTTATAGAAGCGCTTAACGCGGAAATTTTTCGGATTGAGGATGTCCTGGAATACTGGGGGCTGTCTCAGCTTCGCATGCGGGATTTTCAGAAAAATTTAAGTATCATTAACCTCTTAAAACCAGAAATAAAAGAGGCCGAACTGTTCCAAAAAATTTACGCGGCTGAGAGAGGGGCAGCGGAGCGAATTGGTCAGGAAATAGCTGCTTTTGTAGTTCATGAAAATGTAGGTTTTACCCTTAACAAGGAGTATTTAGTTTATCGGGGGCCGCTCGATGAAAGGGGTAACAGTATTAACTTTGGAATCTTGCAGTATGCCGAGGATCCTAACCTGCCGGCCGGACAAGAAATCGTTAATAATCAAACCGCCGATCACATTCTAGCTATCGGGAAAGATTTTCAGACCCGCAGTTTTCAAGTCTCAGCTTCCGCTCTTTTCTATACCGATGGAATTCCGGACCCGGCAGCTCACACGACAAGATTTGCTGAACAGGTGGGCGCTTCTTTGATCGCGTTTCCGGCAGGAGAAGCGATTTTAAGCGCTCTAGCGGATAAAAAAATTCGAATTGATATTGAAAGAGACAAGGTTCACGTTAGTGTTGTCGGCGCCAGAGAGTGGCAGGATGAAGCTTCCAGACTCGTAACCCGCAAGCGAAAGATAGCGCTCCCCGCGGGGCGTTATGCTGTCGGGCACGATAGAACCCTCTATCAGCCCGGTACTGAAGTTGATACGGGCTTACAGGCGCCTCTAAAAGTGCATTATGAACTGATTTTAAATCGGGATGCTTACTATAGGGATGATGAGGGACGACTTTGGCCTCGTCAAAGCTGGGAAAAATTTAAGGAGCTTCCTGATGGTGTTCGGACCCATAGATTTGAGCAGTTAAGAGGATTAAAGAGAGCGTGGGATAAGGGGGAATGGTTTGAACCTCTCTATCTGGATAGAGCGGATTATCAGGTGTCACCTCAGGGCAGAATCTATCAGAAAAGCAAGCCCGTAGAAGTTAAAGATGAACAGGACGATAGAGGTAAAAAGATGCGAAAACTTGAACCCGACGAATGGTATCGGGGTCTTTACCGGGATGATGCGATCCTAAAAGAGTTTGCCCGCAAAAAACAGCTGATCTATGGATCTGTCATGGATCGATTACCTGTTTTAACCGGGCCGTGGACATCGGACCTCAGCGAATTAAGCGAGAATATGAAAATTATCTGTGGGCGAAAAGCCTCGGTTCTTGCCGAGCTTAAAGCTAATGGATTTCCCGTTCCGGACGGCGGTACGATTAATTTTTCTGCTTACGAAACTTTTCAGACCCAAAAGAGAGTCGGAGAGGAGACGCTAAAGGAACGAATTCATAAAGTTGCCGAAGGAATTAACTATAAAGATAAAATGGATATTCGGAAAAACTCAAAGTTGATCATGAAAATGATTGATGAGGAGCCGATACCGGAGGACCTTGCGGATCTTATTTTTGAAAAAGCTCAAAAATATGGACCGGGACCGGTGCTTTTTCGTTCAAGTATGTGGCCCATGGAAGACCATTGGCAAAATGCGACTCCCGGCCTGTTTGAATCCCCCATAATTAAGGATCCTAGCGATCGAGAAGAAGTTTTAGCCGCTTGGAAAGAGCTTCTTAAATCAGCTTTTAATGAAGAAGCTCTTGCCCAATATGATGAATTCAGCGTGCCTTTAAAACATGTTTATCCGGCTACTTTAGTGATGCCTGTCAGCCCTTTTGTGTACGGGATGGTCGGTTTTTCGGCAGATCCCAGACCGAGTGTTGAAACAG
>CAZLUT010000098.1:0-3508 GCA_964562805.1 uncultured bacterium
TCAAGTGGAATATAAGTCTTAAGAAAGTTAAGTTTGCAAAAGCTTTAAAAACAGCTTCGATTACGTGGTGAAAATCGCCTCCCTGCAAGACATCGATATGTAAAGTCAGCCCAAGGTGAAACGAAAGACTCTCCAAGAAATGCAGCGCATCATCCAATTGATAGCTGGGGCTTTTCCTGATTTTTTGCCCCTTGGCGACGGTGAAAATAAATTGAGGCCGATTGGATATATCAAGAACAACACGAGTGAGCGCCTTATCCATTGGAAGGTAGAAGAATCCATACCGGTTAATACCGCGCTTATTTCCTAAGGCTTTTTTAATTGCAGCGCCCAAAGTAATTCCAAGATCTTCGTTTAAATGATGAATGTCAATATGGGTATCTCCCGTAGCGGTAACCTTAAGATCAAAAAAACCATGCTTCGCGAACAGGTCCAACATATGGACTAAAAAAGGGATTTTCATACGAATTACTGATTGGCCTTTCCCATCAAGATTAATATTGACCGAAATATTCGTCTCTTTGGTAACTCTTTTAACGGCCGCCTGTCTCTTATTTTGTCTCATGGACATCCTCATTCGTTTTATCCTTTGTTTTCTCTTGAAACCGGGCTTCTACCGATATTCCATGCAGCAAAAGCCCTTCAAACTGTGTAATCTTACTTATATTCGAACGGTATTTTTCGAGGGTCTCTTTAGTAAAATTAATCACTTGTGAGCGTTTTATAAAAGAATCCGCCGAGAGCGGTGAAAAGAACCTGGCCGTTCCCCCGGTTGGCAGTACGTGGCTCGGACCGGCTACATAGTCGCCCACCGCTGCCGGTGTATAATTCCCAAGAAAAATAGCGCCGGCGTGCTTAATCTTTTTTAGAAGTGTTTCCGGTTTTTTTGTCATTATTTGAAGGTGTTCGGGGGCAATTGAATTAGATGCTTCCGCGGCTTCATCCATATTAGAAACAGTAACTATATAACCTGTCTCAACTCTTTTTTTAATAGCCTCAGCTATTCTTTTTGAATCCGTTATAAGGACTGAAACCCCATTAAAATGCTCTGATTGGGCCAGCAGATCACACGTGATTAAGTCCGGATCGGCAGTATCATCAGCAATAATCGCCACTTCACTCGGTCCAGCCACCATATCAATATCGACAAAACCAAAAACCTGTCTCTTAGCTTCGGATACATATTGATTTCCGGGACCCACAATCTTGTCAACCGATTGAATCTGCTTGGTTCCAAACGCCATGGCACCTATTGCCTGAGCGCCTCCGACCCGATAAATCTCTTTGACTCCCAGCAGATTCGCAACCGTTAAAATATGAGGATCAATATCACCTGTTTCACGGCTTGGCGGTGAACAAATAACAATCTCTTTAACACCCGCAACTTTTGCCGGAATAACTGTCATGTAGACAGTCGAAATAAGAGGTGCCGTTCCCCCGGGGATATAAATACCAACTCTCTCAAGCGGTGAGTAAATGTTTTCGATGTAGCTACTTTCTTTTACCTTTATCCGATAGTTCTTTTGAAGTTCCTGTTTATAAAAAGCTGTCGCGTTTTCCTGAACCTGCTTCAACAGTGAAACAAACGGCTGATCCACTTTTTCAAAAGCACGATTGATATCACCTTCGCTCACTTTAAGCTTTTTGGCCGGAAGCTCAACACCATCGAATTCTCTCGTATATTTTCTGACCGCAAGATCCCCTTTAAGGCGAATATCCTGCAAAATACGGGCAATCTTCCTGGACAAAACTTTTTCTTCCTCAATTGAGGTGAATCGATTAAGTTTTTTTTGTAATAACTTTTCTTTTAGAAGTGTCTGCATCGTTTTATTGAATAATTGTTTTTATTTTTTCGATAAATTCATCAAAATCATTCGGGATAGTTCCCCCGCCTTGAGCTAAATCTTTTTTGCCGCCGCCCGTACCGTTAACCAGTTTTGCAACAAGCTTTGTGAGGTTGCCCGCATCCATTCCCTTTTCGACCAAGTCCGGGGTCAGGCCGATAACAATACTGAGGCGTTCACCGTCTTCAGAGAAAAGAAATGCTAATGTTTTTTTCTTATTCTTTCTCAAAGGGTCGGAAAGGCTCTTTAAGTTCTTTGCAGGAACCCCACGGTACCCCTCACAAACCACGTGTGCATCGCCTCCAGCGATTTTCCATGACGCCTCAAGAAATTTTTCGCCAGAACCATGCCCACCTTTACCTTTTTCGAGTTCTTTGGCCCGATTCTGAAGTTTTTTTATTCTCTCAAACAGTTCCTCCGGTTTAGCTTTTAAGTCCCGGCTCAGCTCCTGAATCAACCCAATTTGAGAATTAACGTAATCGAGTGCCTTTAAACCAGCGACGGCTTCGATTCGCCTAACGCCGCTTGCTACTGCTGACTCGGATAAGATCTTTAAAAAACCAATATCGCCCGTTGCTCTTACATGACATCCGCCGCAAAGCTCAGTACTGGGTCCAAGAGCCACAACCCTAACGGTCTTCCCGTATTTTTCTCCAAAAAAGGCTAAGGCGCCCATTTTTTTAGCGGTTTCAATATCAACTTCCTCGATTTTGGCCGAAGTATTCTCTAAAATCATTTCATTCACTTTAATTTCAATCTTTTCGATCTCCGAAGGTGTTAGAGCCCGGGAGAACGAAAAGTCAAAACGAAGTTTTTCGTCGTTTACTAAAGAACCCAGCTGACGCACCTTTTCACCCAATACGCTCCTCAGAGCTGATTGCAGTAGGTGTGTAGCGCTATGATGGCGCACGGTATCAGCACGGACACCGCTATTTACTTCAGCTTCCACACTATCTCCTTTGGCAATACTACCTTTTTCATTAGCGACCATATGGATAATGATATTATGTTTCCTCTTAGTATCAACAATTTCCCCTGAAAAATTCTTATTTTTGATAATACCTCGATCCCCGACCTGGCCACCGCTTTCTCCGTAAAAAGGAGTTTTATCCAGAATAACCATTGTTTTTCCGTCTATCTTTTCAGCTAAGAGAACTTTGCCTGAAACCTTAAAGGCTTCATAGCCCTTGAATACAGTTGGCGTGAGCTTGGCCAATTTTTCATCAAAATCTGTTTTTACAAAAATAGAACCTGCGAGCTGAGAACCTTCCTTGGCCTTCTGCCGCTGCTCACTCATACACTGATCAAATTCCTTTTCATTAATGCTTAAATTTGAAGCGCTAGAAACTTCTCGAGTCAACTCCAACGGAAATCCATAGGTGTCATAAAGCTTAAAAGCTTTTTCGCCGTGAATTTTTACCTCACCTTTCTTCTGAACTAATTTAATCTCCTCGTTTAAAATCTCAAGCCCTGCCTCTAAGGTCGTTAAGAAGCGTTCCTCTTCACCTTTTACTGTTTCCTTTAACGAAGCTTCATGTTCTCCCAGTTCAGGATACTGGCGACCCATTGTTTCGATGAATGCCGGGAGCAAACTGTAAAGAAAAGCATCCTTCTTACCCAACCTCCAGCCATGCCACAGAGCGCCGCGAATAAGTATGCGGATA
>CAZLUT010000099.1:0-3436 GCA_964562805.1 uncultured bacterium
GGATCCAGTTGCTATTCGGGATTATACGAAAGCGTTTTCGAAAGAAAGATTTCAGGACGAATTCCGAAATATTATCGAAAAAATAAGTCAGTAATTTACGATTACCTTAATTGACATGTAGTAACCCCTTTTGTAAAATCCTCCTCTTTTCCTAAACCTTTGAAAAAAGCGGACTTAGGATTAACTGCGCCCATAGCTCAGTTGGTAGAGCAACTGACTCTTAATCAGTGGGTCCAAGGTTCGAATCCTTGTGGGCGCACCAAAGTGGGCACAGCAAAGGATTCGAAGTAAGGTTATGGCGACGAGCCTTGTTGGTCGCTGAGTGTTAAATAGGCGCGAGTGGTGGAATTGGCAGACACGCTAGACTTAGGATCTAGTGCCGCAAGGCGTGGGGGTTCAAGTCCCTCCTCGCGCACCATCCTTCGGCAAGCTCAGGAAAATCCTGAGGTTGACGAAGGGTTTTGAAAAAGGACTTGAAGCGAGTGAGCGCTGACTTACTGGGGCCCCAACGTTAGTTGGGGAAGAAGAAAAGGCCGTTGTCGAAGACCGGCCGTCAGCGAACGAGGGGAGCCTACGCAGGTGAGCTCCGACGAGCCGTAGTGGGCAAGTCCCTCCTCGCGCACCATTTAAGGCGATTGAAAAAGGTTAGGAGAGAATTAGAGCGGGAGTAGCTCAGCTGGTAGAGCACAACCTTGCCAAGGTTGGGGTCGAGGGTTCGAGCCCCTTCTCCCGCTCCATTAGCCCCTTGGGTAGGGGCTCGAAGCCAATTTTTCGCTTTCTTAATGGGGCCCCAACTTTAGTTGGGGGAAAGAAAAGCGAGCGAGATGCGAGCGTTAGGAAAATTGGCCGGTCCGGAGCGAACGGTTCATTGGAAAGTTTGAGTGAGCGGAGGAGAGCCCCTTCTCCCGCTCCAAACACAAAAGTGCAACGCGCTTTTGTGCAGTAAATAGTGATTAGTAGTTAGTATTTAGTGGTTAAGGAGTGCCTTCGGCACGATTCATAAAACACTATTTGCTAACAACTATCCACTAACGACTAATCATTAGAAAGGTAGACAATCAATTGAAAGTTTCAGTTAAAAATCAAAGTAAATGCGAAAAAATATTATCAATCGAATTTCCTCAAGAAAGAGTGCGGGCTGAATTTAATAAAGCCTATCAAGAAATTGCAAAAAAAGCCAAAATACCCGGCTTCAGACCAGGTAAAGCGCCTAAAGAAGTTTTAGAGCTCCACTATTCAGAAAATGCGAAAGAAGCCGTGCTTCAAAATTTAGTTGAAGAAGGGACTCAAGAAGCTGTTAAGCAGGAAAAATTAGAACCTATTTATTATCCTTCGGTTAATAAAGTTAATTTTGAAGGGGAAAATCTTTCCTTCGATGCTTTAATTGAAGTTCGTCCTGAGATTAAGCTTGCGAGCTATAAAGGTCTCAAAGCGAAACGAGGAGAGGTAAAGGTTATTGATAAGGAAATTGAAGATTCCTTGGAAAGAATTCGTGAATCTTTCGCTAAATTTATACCTATTGAAGATCGAGCAGTTGGCGAAGGGGATTTTATGATCTGTGATATTGAATCCGAAATCGATGGTAAAAAAACGGAGCCTCGCAAAGATGATTGGTTTGAGGTTAATTCGAATAAGGCGCACAAAGATCTGGTTGCGGGTGTCGTGGGGATGAAGCCGGATGAGACGCGGGTGGTTGATGTGAAGTTCCCAAAAGATTATGGAGTTAAGGAGCAGGCCGGAAAGACTGCTAAATTCACTGTTCATTTAAAAGAAATTAAAAAGCGTGAATTGCCCGAAATTAATGATGAGTGGGCAAAAGGGTTGGGTGAGGTTGCTTCAGTCGATGATTTAAAGAAAAGAATTCGTGAAGATTTAAATCGTCAAAAAGAGCAGTCAGAAGATTATCGTTTTGAAAATGAACTTTTAGACGCTCTTTTAAAAGAAGCAAGACTCGATTTACCGCAGGGGGCGGTTGAGAGACGTCTCGTGAGCTTGATTAAAAACGCGAAAGAACGCATGAAACAGCAAGGCGTAGCTGATGAAGAGATTTCTAAGAGTGATCCGAAACTCAGGGAAGATCTTAGGGCTGAAGCCGAAAAGCAGCTCAAGCTTCGGTTTGTTTTTGAAGAGATTGCTCAGTTGGAAAAAATTAAAGTTGAAGAAACGGATTTAAACGAGCACTATGAAAAGCTTGCCACTAATTCCAAAGTTGATGTTGAGCAGGTTAAGCAATATTATGAGAAATCAGGCGAACAGAAAGAAAATCTGATTAATCAGGTTGCTACCGAGAAAATATTAAAAGTTTTAAAAGATAACGCAAAAGCCTAAAAAAAAGGAGGCGTCATGAGTTATTTAGTACCGATGGTTATTGAGCAAACCGGGCGTGGAGAACGTTCTTATGATATTTACTCACGGCTTTTAAAAGACCGGATTGTTTTTATTGGCACCCCGGTTGATGATGCGATAGCTAATTTAATCATTGCTCAGATATTATTTCTGCAAATGGAAAATCCTGAGAAAGATATTAGTGTCTATGTGAATACCCCCGGCGGCTCCGTAACGGCGGGACTCGCGATTTATGACACGATGCGGTTTGTCAAATGTGATGTTAATACCTACTGTATTGGTCAGGCCGCGAGCATGGGGGCTCTTCTTTTAGCTGCGGGCACTAAAGGTAAGCGATATGCGCTTCCGCATTCCCGCATCATGATTCATCAGCCGTGGGGAGGAGCTCAAGGATCAGCTTCTGATATTCACATTCAGGCGAAGGAAATTTTGAAATTAAAATCTGACCTGAATAAAATTCTTGCGGATCATACCGGTCAACCAATCGACAGAATCGAAAAAGATACTGACCGTGATTTCTTTATGTCGCCTGATGAGGCAAAAGATTACGGGCTCGTTGATCAAGTTGTTGAATTTAAAAAATAAATTCTAACGGAAGGACTTGTTTTATGTTTAAAAAGAATTACTTATTAGCACCTGGCCCAACACCCGTTCCACCCTCCTCACTTTTAAAGATGGCAGAACCGGTTATTCATCACAGAACACCGCAGTATTGCGCGATTTTTAAGGAAGTGGCGGATAAGCTAAAAGGTATCTTTTTAACAAAAAATGATGTTTATACGATAGCTTCCTCCGGTACGGGTGCCATGGAAGCCTCAATGTCAAATTTTCTTTCCGCAGGCGATGAGGTTATTGTGGGGGTCGCCGGTAAATGGGGTGAAAGGTTTCAACGAATAGCAAAGGCCTACGGACTTAAGGCTCATATTATTACCGAAGATTGGGGGAGTGCAATAGCGCCTGAGAAAATCGAAAAAGCTTTGAAAGCAAATCCGAAAGTAAAAGCAGTGTATACAACGCTTTGTGAAACTTCGACGGCTGTTGTTAATGATATTGAAGGTTATGGAAAAGTTGTTGAAAAGTCGGACGCGAT
>CAZLUT010000100.1:0-3165 GCA_964562805.1 uncultured bacterium
AAGTTTTTTGATTAAATATTTTATTACAAATTCTTCCGGGCGCTGCTTTGCAAAGCTCTTGGTGAAATTTAACAAAAGACAGGCATCAACTCCTAATCTATCCAAAAGTGCCAAACGATGTACAGAAGAGGTGATAAATTGCTTCCTTTTTGCGGGATGTAAAATGCTCGTCGGGTGCTGCTTGAAGGTCAAAACGCAAGAGACACCGCCCCGACGTTTAGCGCTTTTTTTAAGACCTTCTAGCACCTTTTGATGCCCTTTGTGAAGTCCATCAAAGGTGCCAATAGTCAGAAATAAAGGTTTTTTAATTTTCGCGATTTCCCGGGGTGAGTGATAAAGCTTCATGATTGATTAAGAGTTTCTTCCGGCTGGAAGAGATGCCCTAAAACCTCGTCCCGCGAACTTTTTTCAATTTCTTTGAAAGAAACAGCGTTTTGAATGTTAAATTCCCCTGACTGAGTTCTTCGAAGAGAGCTTAAATACCCGAAGGTACCAAGGCGTCTCCCGAATTCATCGGCTAAAGCTCTTAAATAGGTTCCTTTTGAAACTTCGGCTTCAAAGAACAATTCTAAATCCGAATTCTTTTTAACATTAAAAGAAAAAACTTCAATTTCCCTTTTTTTAGGCTCAACTTTAATATTTTTACGCGCGTAATGATAGAGAGGTTTACCTTTGTGCTTCAAGGCTGAGAAAATCGGAGCTGTCTGAATCTGCTTACCTAATAAAGACCGTCGCACTTTTTCAATATTTTGGCCTATCAGGGCTTCTCGAACAAACTCTTCTTTCGTTTGATGTGTCGTTTGCCCTGTCTTATCCTGAGTATCCCGGGCCTCGCCTAAATGAATAACACCCTGGTACCGTTTCCTGCCGGCTAGAAGTGAATCAAAAAGCCGGGTGGCTTTTCCAACTAAAACAATAAGGAGTCCCGTTGCCATGGGGTCTAATGTCCCGCCGTGACCGACACGTTTAATTCCGGTTGTCTTTCGAACGGAGCGACAAACCTTAAATGAACTTATTCCTTCCGGTTTATCAACTAGAAGTATGCCGTCCCGGCTCAACTCGCCCACCGCTCTACTTTGATAAGGCGCTAAAACACCTGATAACTTTTTTAACTGCTGAGGCCATATCTTGATTGAGCGTTGCTCCCGCCGCCCGTGTATGGCCGCCGCCTTTTAATGTTTTTGCAATTCGATTAACATTAAAACCTGATGAGGAACGAAACGAAATTTTAACTTTCCCCGACTTCCATTCGGTTGCTAAAAAGGCAGCCTTCACCCCTTTTACGTTCCGGATAAAGTCAATAGCACCTTCCAAATCCTCAGGGTCAGCTCCCGAACGAACCAGCTCTTTGTGGGTTAAAAATGAACAGCAAAGTTTCCCTTCATAATAATATTTACGTTTTGCAATGAGCGTTTCGATAAGTTTAAGACGCGCATCTCGGTAACCGCCATACATTTGCTGATTAATTTTTTCAACTTTAATGCCTGAAGCTAATAATTCAGAAATAACTCGGTGGGTTTTAGCGGTTGTATTGGAATAACGGAATGAACCCGTATCGGTTGAAATTGAAATGTAAAGTTCTTGGGCCGTCTCGAGATCAATCCGAAAGCCAAAATACTTATATAGATCAAAAACAATTTCCCCACACGCGCTGGCTCTTCGGTCGACATAGTTATACTTGCCGTGATAATGGTTGCTGACGTGGTGATCAATATTAATCACCGGAAGCTCTTTAAAATAATCTTCCGCTCTCCCGAGCCGCTCCAAGCTCGGCGTATCGATCATAATCAAGGCGTCCGCTTTAAACCGACAAGGAGAAGGGATTGTTTTCCAAGATCCTTTTTTTAAAAAAGAAAGATATGCCGGGATCTTAGAATCACAAAGGATCTGGGTTTTTTTTCCCAGCCTTTTAAGCAGCCTTTCTAAGGCGATAGCCGACCCGATACAGTCCCCGTCCGGATTTACATGAACCGATAAAAAAAACCTTTGATATTTTTTAAGGGCGGCAGCTAAAGAATCAATCTTGATCTTCTTCATGAATTTTTCTAAAAATATTGTCGAGCCGGATTCCTTCTTCGGCCGTATCATCTAGTTTAAAATGTAATTTGGGGGTAAATCTCAGCTTAAGTTTTGATGCCAGATCCCGCTTTAAAAATCCTTCGGCATGACGCAGGGCTGCCAGCGAACTTTTAATTTCTTTATCGGCTCCCAGCACACTGACGTAAACCTTACAATGCTTCACATCAGGACTGATATCAACCTGAGTGACCGTCACAAAACCCAAACGTTCATCTTTGAGCCGGGTGGTTATAGCCTGAGCCAACTCATTTCTGATTAGGGCATTAAGTCGATCAGTGCGTTTTCCTTGCATAATATTGGTTATTGGTTATTAAGTTGTTGGTTACTGGTAAAGATCGCTAATAACTTAGCAACCCAATAACCAAACTAAAGTGTTTGCGCGGTTTCTTCGATCCGATAGGCCTCGACGCGATCATTCACCTTAACATCGTTAAATCGCTCGAAACTCAGTCCGCAATCGTAGCCTTCCGCGACTTCCTTTGCATCATCTTTGAATCGTTTCAATGAAGAAAGTCTGCCGTCAAAAATAACAATATTGTCACGGATTAATCTGACCTTTGTATTTCTCTGAATCTTTCCCTTTAGGACGTGAGAGCCCGCGATGGTGCCAATCCTTGAGATCTTGAAAATATCACGCACTTCCGCATTACCTACAATCACTTCCTTGAAGGTTGGTGCCAATAACCCTTCCATAGCTTTTTTTACGTCTTCAACTGCTTCATAAATGATACTGTAAAAACGAACGTCAATCTGTTCACGCTCAATCAGTTCCTGAGCTCTCAAATCCGCTTTAACGTGGAAGCCGATAATAACCGCGTCACTCGCCGTGGCGAGCATCGCGTCCGACTCATTAATGCCGCCCACGGCGCCATGAATAACCCTGAGACGTATCTTATCGTTACTTAATTTTTCAAGAGATGTTTTAAGAGCTTCGATTGATCCCTGAACATCCCCTTTAATAATTAGTTTGAGCTCATTAGCTTCGCCTGATTCCATTTTAGTATGAAGCGAATCAAGCGTTGTGTGTTTACCCGCTTGACCCAAAAGATCCTGTTCTCTTCGTTCGAGTTGCGTTTTTTCTGATAT
>CAZLUT010000101.1:0-3112 GCA_964562805.1 uncultured bacterium
AAACCGCGGCTGCCCGAAATAGAACCGGCAGTATCGGTTTCTTATGCTTTAGTCCGGACCCAAGAGTCTTGACTGAGGCGAATTTTAAGGTGCTGCGTCCCAAGATATTTCTTATCCAAAACCAGATTGGAATTATAAGAATGAGCAGTAAAAATAGCGGGTCGTGAAAGTGCATTTTATTTAACTTCCTCTAAAGCAGGTTTTTCTGCTTTCATTGTCGCTCCAAATTGCTTTACGATATCCTCCGCCCGGACATGATCGAGCTCAATTGTCTCTGGGGCTGGAATATATTTAGCAAATTTAACCAAATCGCAATCTTCAAAAAAAGTGATAACGGTTTTTTTATGCTTATCCGAAATGTTTATTTTTTGAATTTCAGCAATAGTTTCAGGGGTCGTGAGCTCTTCGGTGTTAACACCAAATTTGCGTGCCAAGAAATGACGAATAACGTCGGTAAGGTCGATGTAATAAAATTTGATCAGCCCTTTTTTCAGCAAAGAGGAATTTTGAAGCTCTCCCAGGGCCTTAAGAGCCTCTTCTTCCGGGGTCAGCAAATGTCTAATTGTCGGCGCTTTCTTTTTAAGTTTCTTTCGAAGCCATAAGAGAATAAGAATTAAGATCGGGATAGCGATCGTAATATAGATATATTTCAAATACTTTTCATAGCGGGGGTCGATTCCAATAACCCCTTTTATATCCTTGATGTCTGTTTTTTCGTTTACGTTTTTTAGAACGCTTTCTATTTTTAATTTAAGGCGAGGACCGGAAACGGTTTTTTTGATTCCGGCCTCATCTAAATATTGGATGGTAACCTCATCAAACGTGTAATCTCCGGCTTCAAGCGTTGATATTGTAAAGATACGGCCCTCAGTAACTATGTTTCGGGTCTCAGTCCGTTCCAGATCTTGAGTCGATCTAACCTTAAAACCTTTCGGTTTTATCGTGGGCGGAGTTAAAAGCTGGATGTCCTTATCGTGGATAACTTTTATCTCGTACTTAACCAGATCTCCAATGTGCGCGGTGGTTTGGCTTAAATTTGCCTTAACCTCAATAAAGTCAGAATCATCCGCGGTAAAAGCTAAAGAGACAGCCGTAAAAAAAACAAGGCAAACAAATATAAGTAATCGATAGTGTTTCATTTTATCGAAAGCGCTTTTCCCTCTCTTTAAAGAATCTCAAGATTGGATCGATCGTATCTTTTCCCAACTCGAGATCAATCGAGTCGATTTTTGCGGACTTAAATTCACTCTTAATTTTCTCATCCCGTTTTCTGGCGTTTTCCCGGTATTCTCGGCGCCATTTTCCACTATGGGTATTAACGAAAGCTCTTTTTCCCGACTCGGCGTCTTTCAATTCGACAAAGCCGGCTTTAGGAAACCTTTTTTCGAGCGGGTCATTAAGCTTGATTGCGATTAGATCGTGTTTCTTTGCTAAAATTCGAAGAGGAGTGAGATAACCGTCACCAATAAAGTCAGACACTAAAAAAATAATTCCACGGCGTCTTAGAACACGATTGGCAAAGTCCAGTGCCATTTTAATATCAGTCCCTTTACCCTTGATTTCGGGATAAAGAATGTCGCGGATTACTCTTAAAATTCTGCTTCTTCCCTTGCGGGGCGCCACGTATTTTTCGATTTGGTCAGTAAAAGAAACTAAGCCGACCTTGTCGTTATTTTTCCATGCCGAAAAAGCAAGTAGTGCGCACACTTCGGCAATGGCCTCTGACTTAAGCCTGTCCCGGGTGCCAAAAAATGTTGAAGCCGATGAATCAACAAGAAAGACTACCTGAAGTTCACGCTCCTCAGCATATTTTTTAATATAGGGGTGTTGACTTCGGGCGGTAACGTTCCAGTCAATAGTGCGAATATCATCTCCTGGTATGTATTCGCGGACGTCCGCAAATTCAATACCCTGCCCCTTAAAGACAGATTGATATTCCCCGCCAAAAAGGCTGTTAACTAGCTTCGTGGTTCGAATTTCAATTCTACGAACATTTCGTAGAATGTTGTGCGAAATCATTGCTGATTACGGAGTTGGGACTTCAGAAAAGATTTTCGCAATAACACCTTCTGAAGTAACTTCTTCAGCTTCAGCTTCATATGTTAAAAGAATCCGGTGCCGTAACACATCAAAACCAACCTGTTTCACGTCTTCCGGTGTCACGTAACCCCGCCCTTTAAGAAAGGCGTGGGCCTTCGCGGCCTGTGTTAAAGTAATCGATCCCCGAGGTGAAGCCCCGTAAGCAATGTAGGGTTGTATAGAATCTATTTTATAATCACTCGGCTCCCGGCTAGCAAAAACGAGATCTAAGATATAGTCTTTCACTTTCTCATCGACATAAATTTCTTTCATAACCTCTCTAAGATGCAGTAGCTGCTCAGGGCTAATAACCGGCTTAGTGATCCCCAGACCCTTAATTGCAACCCGCTCCAAGATTTCTTTTTCCTCTTTTTTGTTGGGGTACGTAACCTTCAATTTCAGCATAAAACGGTCAACTTGTGCTTCAGGGAGTGGATACGTTCCTTCCTGCTCAATAGGGTTCTGTGTCGCGAGTACTAAAAACGGCTCTTCAAGCTTGTAAGTTGTGTCCCCTATCGTAACCTGCCTTTCCTGCATCGCCTCTAAAAGAGCGCTCTGTACCTTTGATGGAGCGCGGTTAATTTCATCCGCCAGAATTATGTTGGTAAAAATAGGACCTTTCTTGGTGGTGAATTTACCATCCTTTGGATTGTAAACGAGGGTACCGATTAGATCGGCCGGTAATAAGTCAGGTGTAAACTGAATACGCTGGAAATTAGTTTTAATAGCATCTGAAAGCGTTTTAACAGCTAACGTCTTAGCAAGACCCGGAACACCTTCGATCAATACGTGGCCGCCCGCCAAAAGGGCTATTAAAAGGCGCTCGATCAGATAACGCTGACCGACAATAACCTTGCCGATTTCCTCGACTAAACCATCAAGAATAACGGCTTCGTTTTTAATTTTTTCATTTAACTCGCGAATATCAACCTGCTCCATATTTCCTCCTCTGTATGAATTAACAGCTTACGAATAATATATTTTCTTTTTATCTAAAAATTTTTCAATTATTCTTTTATCGATTCTGCCTCAT
>CAZLUT010000102.1:0-3104 GCA_964562805.1 uncultured bacterium
CCATTTTTTTTGTTTTTAATCGTAACATTTTATTTAATATGTTTTCTTTACTCTTGATTCTAACGGGCAAATATTGAGAACTATACCCGCTATAAACACCGTCTCGCGACTTATAACCCTCGACTAAAACATCTATTGGGGTACCGATAAAATTCTTCTTTCTCTCTTCTGAAATCTGTTCGGTAAGCAATTTTATCTTCTTAAGGCGTCTTTTAACGGTTTCAGAGGGAGTTGTCTCGGTGAAACCTGCTGCCTGAGTTCCTTCCCGCCGGCTATAGGGGAAAATATGTACTTTAATAGGTTGCGTCATCTCGATAGTCTTTAAAGTGTTATTAAAAGCCTCTTCACTCTCACCCGGAAAACCAATCATCACATCCATACTCAAACAAAAGTCATTCATTTTGGATGTAATTGAATGAATTAAATTAACATAAAATTCTTTGGTGTAACCGCGTTTCATCTTTTTTAAAACCGTATCATCCCCGCTCTGAAGCGGTATGTGCAGGTGTCTGGCGATTCGCTCGTTAGTTGCCATAAGGTGGATTAATTCCTTCGAAATATCGCCGGGTTCAACTGAACTCAGTCTAATTCTGGATAAGCCGGTTATTTCTAATAATTTTTTGGTTAGTTCTTCCAGATTAGTTTTGGGCTTTAAATCCAATCCATAGGCGCCTAGCTGAATACCCGTTAAAACAATCTCCTTGTGCCCGGCCTGGACAAGCCGCTCAGCTTCCACAACAGAATCTCCGAGTCTTCTGCTTCTGGAGGGCCCTCTTACGATTTTAATCTTACAATAAGAGCAATTCCGGGAACATCCATCCTGGACTTTTAAAAAAGCACGTGTATGCCCCTTAAAGCGTGAGACCGGCAAGTCTTGATAGATAGATTTTACGAACGTCTTCTTTTTTAAATCTTTTGCTTGGCTAAAAAATTTATCAGCGAGCTCGGCTTTTTCGTTCTGCCCTACAACCAGAAAAACACCGGGAAGAGACCTTAAAATCTTCTGATCTTTCTCGGCGTAGCAGCCGGTAACGAGGATTTTGGTTTTTGGATTGAGTTTATGAAAATGACGGATCATGCGGCGGCTCCTCGAGTCGGCATTTTGAGTTACAGTGCAAGTATTTATAATAACAACATCCAAACCGGATTCATTCTGGGCTTCCTGAAAGCCTTTTTGTAAAAATTTTTCACGAATAGCTTGGCCCTCTATTTGATTTACTTTACAGCCGAATGTTTTAATTAAAAATTGAGGCTTAGCGGACATACCACTTTCCTTCAAAAGCAAATTTCAGCATACTGATACTAGCCACTGCGGCCGTGTCACACTTTAGAAGAATAGAACCTAGCGTGATTGCTGATGCTTTCCCAGCTATAAATTTCTTTTCCTCAGCAGGGCTAAAGCCGCCTTCAGGCCCTATTAGAATTAAAATCTTTAAATGCCTGTCTTTTACGTTCAGCTCCTCAAACGGATCATTTTTAAAAACTGCCGCAGGTGAAGCCAGGAAAACCCTGTCGTATTCCCGGAAATTATCAATAATTTCATGTGAAGTTTTCCAGCCTTCAACCGTCATTAAATAATTATTCCGAGATTGTTTAGCGCCTTCTAATATTCCAAGTTCGAGCCGGGTTAACATTTTTTCGAACGATTTTTTTTCAAAATTAAAAACAGTATGTTCAGATTTTAAAAGAATAATCTTAGAAACGGCTAGCTCTTCACATTTTTCAACAATATCATCAAGTTTTTTTCGATGGGGCACTGCTTGAGCTAAATGAATCTCTAAAGGATAAGGTTCTTTCTTCGCGAGCTCCCCTCTTTGAACTTTTAATTGCTTCTTCGATACCTGAAGTATCTTGGCCCGAGCTTCCCGTCCTTTACCGTCAAAAAGCTCCAACTCGTCTCCCGCACGCTTGCGCAGCACCGAATAAGCGTGATGAGCCTCGCGAGATTCCAATTCATGGATTTCGCCTGATGCTAAATTAGGGCAATAAAAGCGCTTTAACATAAATATCCACTAACCTTTCAATTAAATTAATTTCGGCTCGCGATCGAATTAAAAAAAAGGAAAAAGAACGTTTATTTTACGTTCTGCTTCAAGGTAAGTCCGGGCTTAAAAACAACTACCCGCTTTTCAGGCACCTCGACTTCGCTGCCGGTTCTGGGATTACGCCCTGTTCTTCCCCGGCGTGTTTTTACTTTAAATACGCCAAAGTTTCTGAGCTCAACCGTATCACCTCTTTCTAGACTCTCCGTTATCGAGTCCATCGTTTTTTGAACGATATTCTTGACATCAACTTGGGTGAGATTGGTTTCATTAGAAACTTTTGCTACGATGTCTTTTTTGGTAATGGTCATAATTTAAACCTCAATTCTCGTAACTTATTTAATGGCAATAAGATAGCATAACTCCCACAGGGGATTCAACATTTTTTTGCTGTAACCCTAATAATATAAAGAGGTTAGATGACAGTGGTTAGTAGTTAGTTGTTGGTGGATAGAAAATAATACTACTCACTAATCACTAACAACTAGCCACTATCGTGCTGCTCCATTAAAAAAGCGGGCGCGGGATCTTCTTCCGTTATCTTTAGGTTGCGGGCCCATTCCAACTTTGATTTTAACACTGCCTTCACCGTAGACTGCTTCTATTTGCCGAAAAAGCTCTTCATTAACATTAGCTCTGAGGCTATCACCCGCTGAAAGAGTGGTAATTTTTCCATTAGGGTTTCTAAAATTAATATAAACGGGGGTTTTGCCTGGATTTTTTGCTAACAAATCTTTAAGTGCTTCCAAATTTTGAGCTTCAAGCCCCACGAGACGTAAATCAACGATGAGAGACTCAGTGTAATGCTGGCTTACTTCTTCTAAAGGAATAATGTGTGTTACTAATATTTTTCTCGTTTCCTCCTTAGCATCAACCGTCCCTTTCACAAAAATAGTATTATCTTCCGTTAAATGGTTTCTAACCTGCTCATACGTATCCGGAAACACTACAAGCTCAACACTCCCCTTTAAATCCTGTAATGTCACAAAGGCCATCTTGGTTTGCTTACGAGTTAAAATTTCTTTAACAGATTCGACTAATCCGCCTATCGTGGCTTCCTCC
>CAZLUT010000103.1:0-3067 GCA_964562805.1 uncultured bacterium
TCATAGAATCCTTCCGAGGGTTTACAATGACACTCTTTTCAACTTTTTATAAAAATTATAGGTGCGTTAGTTATTATAAAACACCATATCCACGACTCTGGTGGAAATACTGAAATAATGTTTGGACGTATTGGGGCCAAGGCCCCGTCCACACCCTTCACTCAGTCAGCAGCGGGCGGCGTCACAGGAGTGGATGCGTTTGTTTTTATTGTTCAAAATAATCCGCTATTTAGTCGAGTCGTAAAAGCTAACATAATCAGCTATTTAGTCGAGCCGCTAAATCAAAAATTTCGACTCCTTCTTATGGATTGTTTTAGAAAAAGTCCTAAAGTGGGAAAATATGTATTTACAATGAATGAAACTACTGCTCGTCATCGTATACTTGATTATGTACAGACTAAACTTGGTATAGTTCCGGTCAATCAAATTAAACAAGTAAGTTTACGGGATTTACCTTCTACTTTTAATAGTGCATCATTATCATCAAATAATTTAATTTACGGATATGATCAAGAAAATAAGGGGGATATAAGCGCAACAATTGTAACACTTTTACATATGTTATCGAAACAGAAGATAGGTTCAACAGCACAAGCTCTTATTAGTAAAGAAATTATGGCAGACAAGGGGGCGGGACAACAAACTAATCCTTTTGGTAGATTTAAAAGGTTTTTAAAGGATTGGGTTAGAAACAATCCAGGTAACCCCGCACCTAGAGAAATATTATCAGAATTCGTTGTACTATTTAATGATACATTTGAAATAAATTTTTTAAATATGTTTTCCATTCTGATTACATCAGAAGAAATTCAAAGAACAACAGAAGTTAATGAACGCGTAGCAATTATTTACATACGAATACCCGGTGGACCTACACTTAGGGGACTTGTATTATCAAAAACAGAAATGCAGGCGCAGGCAGACATAGAAAAGTGGATTTTTAAAACCATCGGCGATTTAGGTATCATTTTAATTTGTACAGCTCTTGGGTGTGTAAGTGTAACCGGGGATCGTACAGCATCTTTATTTGCTAATTTATTGTATTATCTATGTATTAGTTCAATTACCATACACGTAAATGGATCCCAGCAAAATTTTAAAAATGTAAAATTTTTTACAGAAACTGTAAAAGGTGAAATTTCACTGCCTCCTTTTATGTTGCACAATCCTGCTGGTCACACCTCTCTTAGTAATAGTCTTGGTAATATTAAGCCTACACGGAAAGTGGCAAGAAGACCACCAGCTTCCGCGAGGGGGGCACGGGTACCCCCATATGTGGGTACAGCAAACCCAGCGGACGCGGCGGCGTTTGTGAAGTCGATGACGGGCGTTACGGGACCAAACCGGGGAGCAAATGGAGCAGGTCCTTCTGGACGTCCGTGAATATATAAAAAAGATGTCCAAAATACAACTAAGTTTCCGTAGATCTAATAGTATAAGCAACCATGACTCTCCCAATCTGCCAAGGTGTGACTAAAGCCGGCAATGCCTGCACCTACCGCGGACGCCACGAGGGATTCTGCAAGTTTCATGCTCCCAAGAAGTTCGGAGATTGTCCGATCTGTTTCGAAGAAGTGACTTCTAAAACTTCCACAACTACCCGTTGTAAGCATGTGTTCCACAAGGCATGCTTAGAACGCTGGACGGAAGAGAATAATACCTGTCCGATGTGTCGTGCGACTATCAAGGAGCGACCCACAACGGGCCAACTTCGTCCGCGTGTGATGGTTCATGAATTTCGCTCACTTGACGCGACTGAACTAGCTCGCCTCTGGCAGCTTGCCCTGGTTGAGCACAGCGAGCTGGACAACGAGGGTGATGTTGTGTATTTATATCCCACCGCCGGACTTGAAGACTTTTTAGCTTCTGTGCGCAATGCTCCGATCGAAATTAATTTTGCAAATTAAAAGATGGTGAATATAAAAGAGAAATGTTATCTGTACCAACACTAATCACTCTGTATATATGTGTTACAAATCCATTAATTCCAATAACAATCTACAAAATTGGAAAATATACTTTTTTAAAATGCATCCCCGCAAAAAAAACGCCCGAAATTGAATTAAGTTATTTGACCGATAATAAACCAAAACCTAAAAAAATAATCAAATTTACTCCCGAATATACTTATAAAAATTATTGAAAATATATGTTTTAAATTAATTTAAGAAATTTCTTCAGTTTTATCAAGAAACCAGACAACATGGAACCAATTTATTTTAATCCCGGTGTCATCAAGTATAAAATAAATCCAGACAGACTATATTGTGAAGGTAAGGATCACAAGGGAATCAAATGTGAATTTAGGGCTACCCACGAAGACACTCAAATGTGTGGATTTCATCATCTGTCTACGGCTGATGAGGTAGTTGTGCCCTTGAGGCCATTTAAAATTAATGGTAATGTTGCTTCGTCTTTTCCCCAGAAAAAACACGCATATGAGTTGCGTCCTCGTTGGTTGTTGCCTTTCCCTCAAAACAAATTTAAATGAAAAATTTTTAAAAAACGTAGGTTCCCAAAAAGATGTCCAAAAGATATTTAAGTTCCAGGGCTACTTATAGTAAGAAGCGTTTGACCGTCCAATGTGGGATGAATCCTTTGACAAGGATAACGACGAATGGGCCTTAACACAAGCCATTCAGCACGCAGCGGTTCGTGATTTTTTTGCTAGGCAAGACATCACGTTTGAAGAAGGCAATAAGACCTTCCACGTGGATTCAAAAACGCGGCACGAGGTCGGTACTCTAGACATGGAGCCTGGATTCGGTTACGATGATCCTCTTCCCTTTGCGTTCATAGCTGTAAATATTAAAACTGGTAAGGATGAGCATTGTGTGATTCTGACAACTGAAATGGGATGGGTTAGAACTTCCCTGGAAAAGGGAAAGAAAGTCATTGCCCAATTTGAAAATGCTGACATGTAATTTTTTTTAAAAACTTAATAAAACAAAAACAATGTCCCAAAACAAATTAAGTTATTTAGTTGATAATAGGTATATGCACGGATGCCTTCGCCTTCTAAAGCCGAAATTATTCGTTGGGGTGAGTCTCAACAGGACGGCAACTG
>CAZLUT010000104.1:0-1363 GCA_964562805.1 uncultured bacterium
TTTCTCGCTTGCGTTTAGATGCAGCATTGTATGATTTTACCCTGCCACCAATTAGGGGCAGTGTTACGGAACGTGCGATGAGCCGCCACTTCTACCCCTCAAAAGTTCCATATTACTTAAATGTGGGAATCAATACACGTTTGTTTTAGCTCATTATTTAAACCTTTTTAAGGTCTTCTTTATACTTTATCGCTTCAACATTGTTTCAGTTACCCATAAGAAATAAAGTTGGAATCCTGGCAAAAAAAAAGGATCAAATCATTTTTGAATGAATAAATTTTAAAAAAATTTAAATTTAATCCTCTTCATTCTCCTCTTCATCAAGAGAATCATTATAATCAATATAGACGCTCTCATTGTCTGTCGACACTAATCTCTGTAAAGGTGAGAGTTGCTTGCAGGCTTGTTCAATCTCTTCAGAGCAACAATCGAGCTCGTCACAAATTTCCATAGCAAAATCACCAATATTCCCGCATTCTTTTATCGAAAATGTTTCCATGAAGTAGCCTGAATCACCATCAATCAATTCCCGAGCCCCAGCTTTTAAACGTTCCATATTCAGCAATAATCCATTCAGCATGTTAATAACATCTTGTATCTTATCAATGCTCTCGGTAATCTGATAAGTATCGTAACTATCTTCAAGCTGCTCAAGCCCTTTAAAATTAATTTCTCCAAATTGAGCGATGATTTGTTCTTGCTCGTCGTCTTGATCGATATTCATGATGACTTTACTCTCTCTTTACAGTCCAAAAAAACGACCGTTTTTTTAGACCTCGTGTATTTGAAATTAAGATGCCTCTTTAGCCTTATTTATGGTTTAATATACTGGTTTTCAAAATCAAAGTCTACTGAATTATTCGACCTTTAAGTATCGCGAACTATCCGTATTTTTAAGAGGAGTTTCAGATGAAAATTGGCTATGCCAGAATTAGCACACGCGAACAAAATTTAAATATGCAAGTGATTGCCTTAGAAGAAGCCGGCTGTGAACGAATTTACGAAGAAATAGTCAGCGGGGTGAAAGCGGAGCGTCCGATTTTACATAACCTAATCAACCAACTTAGACCCGATGATATTTTGGTTATCTGGAAACTGGATCGATTGGGACGATCGTTAAAAAATTTGGTGCACCTTGTGCAGCAATTAATGGAAAACAATATCGGCTTATGCAGTCTGAATGATCCAATCGATACGACCAATGCCCAAGGACGGTTGATTTTTAATCTGTTTGCCAACCATTAAAAACCAGCTCCTCTCCGGCTCCTGTAGAGAAGACTGGCTAAGCCGGGTCCCGGCCCGGATCCCGGCCCGGGTCCCGGCCCGGGTCCCGGCCCGGGGCCCCGCCCGGGGCCGGGGCCGG
>CAZLUT010000104.1:1373-3046 GCA_964562805.1 uncultured bacterium
TCGAACGTGATATCATTCGTGAACGTACGCAAGCTGGATTACATGCTGCACGGGTACGCGGTCGTTTTGGGGGAAGACCTCGTGGCTTGTCAAAAAAAGCGGAAACCACTGCATACGCTGCTGAAACCCTCTATAAAGAGAAAAAGTTATCCGTGATTGAAATTTGCAAAAAATTAAGTATTTCAAAAAGTACCTTGTATAAATACTTGCGGCATAGAAATGTTGCGATTTCATATTAAAGAAAATAGAGAGGAACAACTATTGTAAAATTATCTAGAGAAGAAGTAAACCGCTGATATAAGACTCCATATCTCAATAAAAATGGAATAGTTACATTGTTAAAGAGCATTTCTTCCTACTATTTTAGTAGAAGATTGTGTGTCACATTTTGTTGTATTATATCAGCTTTGCGGTTTTTAAAAAAGGCAAAAGGAGGATAAAATGTGGTTTAGGCAAGCACAACTTTTTCAACTCGAAGGAAAAGCTTTTCTGAATGCTGAAAAACTAGAAGAGCAGTTAGAACAATTACCATTTAGTTCTTGTCCATCCGGTCTTCCGTTAACTCAAGGATGGGTACCACCTGCTGATGAAGAAGACGATTCATTAGTTTACACTGTCCCAGGCTTTTTATTACTTTGTCTTCAAACAGAAGCGAAATTAATCCCTCCAAAAATTATACGCCAAAAATTAAATGAGCGAATTAAAGAAATACAATTAATCCAAAACAGAACAATCTCTTACCAGGAAAAAAACATCCTAAAGCAAGAAGTGTATAGCGAGCTATTACCTCAGGCATTCGGAGTACTATACCGTGATTACGCATTTATCGATACTAAAAATAATTGGCTAATCTTAAATACCAACAGCAAAAAAAATACAGAAAAGTTTATTATGTTTTTTAAACGCTCCTTAAGTAAAATAAAAATCACCTCTCCAGAACTTAAAAACCTATCTCCAATACTTACTAGATGGGTAGATAATCTTCCCAAAACTCTAACTATAGAGAACGCTTGTGTACTTCAAGATCCAAGACAGGCTGAACGAACTATCAGGATTCAACAACAAGATTTGTCAGCAAATTATGTTCAGACCCTTCTAAAAAACAATTTCGAAATATCACAAATAAAAATAACTTGGGCTGACCAAATAACATGTGTACTTAAACATGACTTCACATTCCAATCACTTCAGTACCATGATTCAGTAACTGAAGTGCCCGATACCGATAAAAGAAAGACAGAAGAAGATAATTTTAGAACTGATTTTTTCATAATGAGCGGAACATTAACAAAGATGTTTCAGGATCTTTTAAAAATATTTAAGAGGTAAATGAAGCTTAAATAGGAAACTTACTTATAGCATTATCATATTCTGTCTTCGCACCTCCGGCAGCTAACTTTGAATATACCTCAAGAGATTGCATGCTTGAATGCCCAGAATAGGGTTGAATGAGTACATCGTCTATTCCTTGTTTCTTTAACCATGCAAACAAAAAATGACGCATTTTATTTGGCGAAATAGAATGTTTCATACCAGCAAGCGCACTATACATTGCTAAAATTCTACGAATACCCCGATCGGTATATGGTTTTTTCCATGATGATTCGAATAGATATGTTGTAACTATTCAGCGTATTTAGAAAATTGTTTCTGGCGTTAGTTGAGATAATATG
>CAZLUT010000105.1:0-2948 GCA_964562805.1 uncultured bacterium
AACCTTGGAGAACAAGATACATTTTATCTTGGCTTTGACCAATTATGCCGCGAGACAAAGTCGAGGAATAGGAATTAACAAAAAAACTAGAATATAATTTGATCTATAAAAATGTAAATAATTGAAAAATAATAAAAAAATAACCTATACGGGTTAGGATATAAAAAAAAGGGGTAAAAAGTGTATATTAAATTTGCAAAAAAACATATGTGATCTATACTTTGATTTAAATTTAAACGGAACGAGGAAAATTTAAACAATTTAAAATAAATTTAATGAGACAAAAAAGAAAAACCGCCTGAAGTTGACGCTTCAGACGGTTCAATTTGAAAGGTTACTATCGTAAACCAACAAAATGCGTTTACATTATAGTAAAAAATCAGCGGTTTGCGATAGTCCTTTTATTAAAAAAGTCCATTTTTTAGTGGAAGATACGGGGAATATCGTGAAAGAAGTTGAAAAAATAGACATATATTGCGTAAGAAATACTCAGAACAGGGGTTCTTCCTTCTCTTCTACTATAGATAGTTGCGCGGTTTCCTCAGAAGGGAAAGAGAGAGAAGGGCAGGTGGATTGCTTTTTTTACCGTCCAGCTTTTACTTTTTTCTCATTTTTTTCAGATTTCGGCTTTAGTTGCTTTTCAAGCTTCTTGAAATCAATCTTTTCTTCTCCTATGAGTTGGGAGACCGTAACTCCGAAGTGGGAAGAAAGTTTAAGGAGGGTGTTGATTCGTGGGTCTTCTGTTTTACCTAATAGAAGATCAGAAAGAGAGGAGCTTGGAACTCCTGAATGCTTACTCAAAGGAAGAATAGTTGTTTTATTTAAAACTATCAATCTTTTTAAAGGCTCTGTTGAGAAGGTAATTTCTTTCCTACTTGATACGGTTTGTTGTTTTGGCTTATCCGTCTTTAATCGCTTTTCGATTTCTTTAAAGTCGATTTTCTCTTCACCAATGAGTTGGGATACCGTGATTTCGAAGTATCGCGAAATTCTCACTAATGAGCTTAATCTGGGGTCGATTGTTTTACCACTTAAAATATTATGTAATAAGGAATCATCCATAGAAATATTGGACGCTAAAGAACAAAGGCTAGACGGATATAAATCAAATAATTTTTTTAGAGAGGTAGGATTAAATAAATTATTTTTATCTTTTCCTCTTGACATGACAAGCTTTTTTCCTGATAATACCGGCATTATAATTAATAACACTAAGGACTTCCTATGTAGAGGACGAACCGAATTTACAACCCTACATACGAAGAAGCCGTCCTTACTCGGAACGGCTTCTTCTAAAGAATTATTAAAGCCAAAAGAAGCTCTAAAATCCTCATCTAGCACTGAGAATTCTAGTCTTCTTTTTGTTTTAGGTCAAGATTTACCTGTAAAAAGGAGGCGAGGATGAGTACGTCTTGTCAATTTAATTTACAATCCAACCCAGGATTGTCCTTTCAAAATCAAAAAGCGGTTGTTTTTAAACAAGGATTTAAGCAAGAGGCTTCTTTTCATCCCGCTTTAAAGAATCCAGTTTCAAAACCAATCTACGATTATTCAGTAGAGCTTCCTCTATATAATAGTATAGAGAACGGAACAGGGAATGGCACAGGAAAGAGTACAAGGAATAGTATACAGAAGACTATAGCCAGCACTCAAAAAAGTATTGCTCAGGAAATACGAGAACTGAATCAAACGAAGGAAGACATCCTATTCAGCTCTTTTCTTCACGAAAAGATCAATACCGATATGCGGTTAACTACCCATTCTGGTCGTATGTGGAATGTGCTGTTTAACAGAGCGAAATTTCATCCTAATTTAGAGGTCAGGTTTTCGTGCCGATATCTGGCTCGATTGTTTGATCTCTCTATTCGTACCATTCAACGTTATCTCCGAATATTAGAAAAATATCAGTATGTAGAGATCAAAGAGAATTACCGATCGAACGGAGGAAGACAAGTGAATACTCTTTGTATTCGTGTGCCGATTCATTTTTTAGAAGAGGGGAGAAAGCGAAACGATCGTCGATTATTGAAAGAGAACCAAAGAGCGCGTTTTAGTGAATCGGATATTGAAGCTTTAGATATTTTAGAGGAACGGGAGAAAGTTCTACTTAAAGAAATGAAGCAGAGAGAAGGGGGTATGACATTGTTTTAAATATTGGTGATCAAGATAGCGATTTAAAAAAATCGAAAGAGGAATTGAAAGGCGCAGAGGTTGAAACGAAACAAATTAAACTCCCTAATCCTTTTTATACGGTACATTAATTTTTTTAAAAAAGAGGAACTTAAAATGAACAAAGTGACATTAGTAGGAAACATCGGAGTAGATCCTGATATTCGATACACTAAAACTGGAGAGACGGTGGTGAGCTTTACTATGGCGACCAACAAGCGATGGAAAGATAAAATGACAGGCGAATTAAAACAGACAACCGAATGGCATAAGTTAGTTTGCTTTAATGCTGTAGCAGAACGAGCGAAAGACGAACTATCGAGGGGTTTTTCACTTAAGGTAGAAGGGGAGCTTCGATCCAATCGCTGGCTCGACAAAAATAATTACGAACATACTCGGCAAGAGATTATTGTTCATGATTTTGAATTAGCTGGTCGGAGAGAAGAAGATCAGAGCCCCACTCATACAGTGTTATCTAAAAAGGAGCGGAATTTAAAAAGGGTAGAGGGATTGAAGAAGATTGTAGAAGAGGAAAAGCTTTCTCCATCTAATTTCAATAAATCATTTTCCCCTCTTCATCTGGATGATGAAGAGGGAACGAGCAATTAACTATTTTTTAAAAACTATGAGGAAATACGAATGAGAGCAATTATGTTTAACAAACTTTTTAATAGGATTATTAAGGTGCAAAAAACACTAAAAATAGAAAGATTGAAAGGGATTTTACCTTTATTAGGTATGGGTCTTTTTCTCTTTTCCGGTCTTTTTTCCGATTTTGT
>CAZLUT010000106.1:0-2930 GCA_964562805.1 uncultured bacterium
AATCGAGAGAGGTTCAAAAGTAACGAAGAGAACGAGTGCTGTGAGTGAGTTTGAAAAAACCGGCGCGTTCAATCCGATGAACAACTATGCTTTTGGTGAAGGAGGAGCCGGAACTTTTTCGGATGGAAAGCTTACATCAAGATCCAAACGCATCTCAAAAGAAAATAATTTTATACTTTCGAGCTATATCAAGGCCGGTGCCCCTAAAGAAATAGGGTATATGGCGCATCCGCACTTGGGGAGCGATAATCTGAAGAAAATAGTGGAGAAACTAAGAGAGGAATTTCAAGAGCTAGGAGGAAAAATTCTTTTTGAAACACTGTTAGAAGATCTGCGGATTGAAAATGGAAAAGTGTGTGAAGCTATTACATCTTCAGGCAGTTTTGAAGCGGATTATTTTTTGATCGCTTCCGGGCATTCTGCCTACGATACCTATCGGATGCTGATTCGACGGGGGGTGAAGTTTCGTACAAAAAGTTTTGCCATCGGTTCGAGGGTGGAACACGCTCAGGAACTTATTAACCGCGCCCAGTGGGGGAGAGAAAGTTTGCCCGGAGTCAAAGCTGCCGAATACCGACTCACATCAAACATAGGCGGGAAGCTTCCTGTTTACACCTTTTGCATGTGCCCCGGCGGAATTGTTGTGCCGGCAACAGCGTATAAAAACACGAATATCGTTAACGGAATGAGCTGTTATGCCAGAGGCGGAAAATTTGCAAACGCGGCCTGTGTCGCGGGAGTCCATATTGACCAGCTGACCGGCAGACAAACAACACCGCTTGAGGCGCTTGATTGGGTACAGAATCTTGAAGAGAGTTTTTTTAAATATTCGGACGGGTTCCAGGCCCCGTTTTGCACGATTCAGGATTTTATAGATAAAAAAGAACCATCAAAAACTACTCCTTCGAGCTACCCTTTAGGATTAAAGCCCGCCGCGCTGTGGAACTTGCTTCCCGGCGAAGTGAGCGACTCGATTAGAGAGGCGCTCAAAAATTTTAGCCGGAAGATAAAGGGATATGATCGGGGCAGTATCATGGGACTTGAGAGCAAAACTTCATCACCGATTCAGGCTATAAGAGAAAAAAATAAACTTTCGACCGACCTTCAAAACCTTTATATTATCGGAGAAGGAAGCGGTTATGCCGGAGGAATTATATCGAGCGGTGCCGATGGGATCAAAGCCGCTATGGCTATCGTAGAGGGGAATTAGCGATGACTAAAACATCTATCATAATTGTTGGCGGCGGGGCAGCCGGTATGGTGGCCGCCATAAGTGCAAAAAGGGCAGGTCACTCGGTTGTTCTTTTCGAAAAACTTCCGCAACTCGGAAAAAAAGTTTTAGCTTCAGGCGCCGGACGATGCAATCTTTTAAATGAAGATCTGGATTCATCTTTTTACAATCCGGAGGGACAGCCTCTTGCCAAGAATGCGTTTACCCATTTTGGAAAAGAGAAAATTCAGGAATTCTTCAGAGAACTTGGTCTTCTGACTTACACCGCTCAGGATGGCCGTATTTTTCCAGTTACAAATCAGGCCGTTACTGTCGCGGAAGTCCTAAAAAATGAGATCACACGTCTTAATATAAAAGTCGAACTGCACGCCGAAATAAAAAAAATCCATGCGAGCGACAACGGGTTTGAAATAGAAACCCGATCAAAAAAGAAGATGTGTGCATCCCGTCTAATCTTGTGCTGCGGTGGAAGAACCTATCCGGCGCTGGGTTCAGACGGCGGGGGCTACAGCCTAGCGGCTTCTTTTGGGCATAAAATAATCGAACCTGTCCCGATAGCTGTCCCGCTTGCTGTTAGTGACCCATGGTGCCATCGGCTCCAGGGACAAAAAATTCGCGCGCGCGCTGCGACTCTAATTCATGGAAAGATGGGGAGATGGATCGACGGAGAAGTGTTATTTACTAAATATGGTCTTTCCGGAACAGCCGTTATCGATGCCAGCCCTGATATTTCGATCGAACTGAATCGCCGCCACTCAAAAAAGATTTCCATTGCGGTCGATCTAGTCCCGTTCCTAGCTGAGGCAGATCTATTGAGCGAGCTCGAAAGAAAGATAGAAAAGGGGCTTTCGGGAGAAGCTCTATTGAGCGGTATACTTCCGCCGAAGTTTTCGCTCTTACTGCGTGATTATTTGAAGCCTAAGAGAATACGCGAGCTTGCGGCACTTTTAAAAAAACGCGTTTTTACCGTGGAGGGGACAAGAGGCTGGAACGAGGCCGATTTCACGGCAGGCGGCATCGATCCTCGGGAGGTTAATGGCGAAACTCTGGAATCTAAACTTCAAAAAGGATTGTATTTGGCCGGTGAAATTCTAAACGTTCACGGCTGCCGCGGCGGCTACAATTTAGCGTGGGCATGGGCCTCTGGCTACATTGCCGGTAAAGGCAGATAGGCTTGCATTTTTACCTTTTTTCTTTAGACCATTAGTAAAAAGGAGTAGGATGCTCGTATTAAACAAACTGTTTTTTTGACCTCAGAGGAAATCGTGAAAAAAGATAAAATTATACCCCCGTATTGTTTCTGTCAGTTTGCTGCTGAAAGGTTGAGGAAGTGGCGTAACCTCCACCACGATAAAGGAATTTCGACAACTAAATTACTGAAGAAAGCAAAGAATGGTGAGGAGCGCAGTGAAATAATAGCCGCATCATTTTTAGATGTAGAAGAAGGATTGATACGGGAGGTTTTTAAACCAAAAAAAGATGAAGATAAAGCAATGCTTGATCGATACTTTACCTGCCGGACGATGATTAAAGGAATACTGAGCAAAAATCATAACCATAATCATAAAAATAATAATTCGAAGAAAAAGTAAATACATGAAGCCTGGCTCCGGTTGGGGCAAAGGGGACGCTGTGTACGCGTGTAGTATACGCACGGGAAATTGCACCAATTTTCAATCTTACTTTATCGCTTTAGCAA
>CAZLUT010000107.1:0-2780 GCA_964562805.1 uncultured bacterium
TCCCGAAGCACCCGCTAATTTCTTTGCCGGTCCAACAACTATTTTACTTAATCCTTTACACGAAGTATAACTTAATGCTCCTTCTGTTAAAGCTCCGTTCAGAATATTGACCGCCTCATCTGGAGGAATATCCAGTATATTGTCGATGGCCGTTCCCACAACCTGTTTTATAGCTTCGCTAAACTCTCCTTGCTGGATATATTCAAACGCTGATTTAAACGTCTCTCTCCATTGTAACCCTGCTTGCTTGTAATGTCCTAATACTTTGTCTCTTGCGATATGAAAGTCCTCTTCGCCCTGTATATAAGGAGTTTGATAAATAAGAAGAGTATCAGACTCTACTTAAAGATCGTAGGCAAATAATTTCTAACTGCTGTTAAGATTTCCACGAAGTAATGGTCCATCTTTTGCCACGCATTCTCAGAAACACCATAAAAAGCGGACAATCTTAACCATTGACTAAATAAAATATTAGCTATCACTTCTGGGTGATATCCCTGCTTCAGATAGTCAGAAGTCAAGGTGTGAATGGCCGTATTAACCTTGACACTTTGCTCTTCCACCTTATTTTGTGGAACCTCATCAAAACTTGCAGGATGAGGAAGATGTGTTTTAAGTAATTCCATTTTAGCATTAAGCTCTTTTATATCAGGGGACCATTCAGGCTCAGGTAAGAACTGAACAATTTTCTTAACCAAAGCAATAATATTGATCATTTCGTCAAATGGAGAATATCCTTCAAGCCGTTCAGGCTTTACTCCTCTTAATGGTACATCCAAAGTAAACCAAAAATAAAAAAGGCTCATTAAGATAATTTTTATTTCCATTTTTTCCATGATCATCTCAATAAGGAGCTTTTCTAATCCGGCATGAACAATCGTGGTTTCTTTTTGAAATCGACTGATAGCTGGAGGTTCCGCGGCATGCGTTTTCTGTGATAAATTCCTTATTTCATTCATTAGTAATCCTAATGTGGAATCCGTTGGGTACCACTCCTCCTTTTCTTCCTCTGTTTTTCGATTTTTTTGATTATTCTTCTGCACTGCTTGAATTATTTTATGCGTATAATCTATATAGAGAGGAAGGCAAGACACGCCATACTCTAGGTACAATCCTTCTGTTGGTGCTTTTCTATCTAAGTGAGAGAAATACCCCATTAACCAACCGATTTGTACCGTCAATTGATTAACTGCATTATTAATAGATTTTTCCCACAACATTTCTTCCCACTGCTTCCGTTGCTCATATGCTAAAGGAAGAAGAAATTCAAAAAACTCATCCGGTGACCAAAATAACTCTTCTTGCGTTTTTCGTGCCCTTAATGTGATATGACGATTATCATACAAACGTTCAACCATATCTATGATAGTCCGTCCTAAACGCACGGTTTGTACCACGATACTTCCAGGACTATCTTCTCTTAGCTTTCCTAAATTCACTTTTTTTTCTTGGTGTGTTTTCACAGAAGAGTTTACAGGATATTGATTAAATTTTTCATAGGCTAAATGAGCATGTTGCTTTAAAAGGGAAAGAATAGAAGGTTCTAAATTTTTAGCTTGTTCATCCTTTAAAATTACCGTGATAACCCCAAGATAACAACAGAGATGTGCCAAAATCAATTCTGGAACTTGAATCATCTTTTTCTTGAATAACCCTTTTTCTAGTCCTTCTAGAAAATCACGCAAATTTTCTAAAGCACCGTATTCCAACTCAGACAAAGACTCAAAACAATCCTCACCAAATTGTTGATAATTCACATCCGGAAGCATAGGTTGTGGGTACGGTTGTTCTTTTTCATCCTCCATTAGGAATGCTCCATTTTAAGTGTTATGCACAAGCAAGACGCGATACGACATTAGTTGCTTTTGTTCTGCAATTTAGAAATACCCTGTCATCAGGTGATAATCCGAATTCGCTTTTTTTTCGCGGTTTTCAGTTATATTCTGTGCTCCTCCACTCTTCTCACCTCTTCTAAATAAATATTCTCAAAACTCCCTTTCATTTCTCCTGTTGCAGCAAAAGAAGCGTTGCAAGTTGGTATACATCTTGCCGCACCAACCGCAGTCCTTACAGCCACTCCTTCTCTTCAGCTTCACTCTTTTTAACGTCTTAACTCATAGCCTTTTCTTTAAATTCATTTAAAACACTATCTAATTCCTGAATTGCATCTGAACCTCTCATAATAGATATATCATACTCTCCAAAATTTTTACTACATTCCTTTAGCGCCCTATAAATTATTGTTTGCTTTTTTTGTGATTGCTCAGAGAAAAACAAACAGATCTCTGGTCTATCAACACATTTAATATTGAACTCTAATTCCGATAATTCGCACATAATTAAATCTAATTCGCTTAGAGAGAAAAAAAAATTTTCTTTAAATTCCTTTTTAAAAAGAATTTTATCTTTTTGAGAATTTAATGCCCAATGCATCTCTTGAGAGAAAATAGCAACAGAACTACTAATGACATTAAATTCATTTTTAGATAACCATAAAATTTTTTGTTTGCTATCACTTTTCATTTAAAATTCTCTCCATAAAAAAATCTTTTGCTCGATTTAAATACTGTTCCATAATCAACATGATTAGGGTCATGCACTACAATAGTTTTCGATTTCTCATGCCAATATGCGGATCTGCCTCCTTTTAATTCCTTAAATGCACTCGGATTCTGAATAACTTCTCTAATATGTTTAGCAAATTCTTTCTTTGTTTTAATTTCAGAAAAATCTCTAATATGTTTATCAAAAGCATGTCCGTTGGCTATTTTATTAGCTGC
>CAZLUT010000108.1:0-2501 GCA_964562805.1 uncultured bacterium
AAAAAACTTCACGTTCGCGAGGTTCGGCTGGGATACCGCTGTCACTTTGGCTTTCACCGCGCGGGAACTGCGGCTCGGATGGCAAAATACGCAAAGAAATACGGATTCATTTTTAAAGAGGCTTCGCCCTTTACCGAAAAAAAGATTCCTTTAAGCAGCACTCAAATTCGTGAGTTTATTCACCGAGGAGATTTATCTAGTATAAGGCAGTACTTAGGAAGGCCTTATTCATTATTTGGGTATATCGTAAAAGGAAAAGGTTTGGGCCGACGGTTGGGGTATCCGACTGCCAATTTAGATCTGAGACAGGAAATCCTTCCTCATTTGGGGGTTTATGCCGTGACCGTAAACATTTTAAAAGTCAAAGACTGGATGGTCGACACCGGCTCCGTGATCAATGGGGCGTCTGAAAGAAGCGGCATTAAAGGGATTTTAAATTTTGGCCTTCGTCCGACAGTAGCAGGCGGCGGAGAGAAGAAAGTCGTACCTGAAGTCCATCTTTTTAACTTTAAAAAGGACCTTTACGGACGTATGCTTGAGATAGTGTTTCACAAGAAGATCCGGGATGAAAGGCGTTTTAAATCGATTTCAGCCCTAAAGAATCAGATACTCTTAGACGAAAAGGAGGCTAAGAAGGTTCTTAGATCGGTGAAATAGGTCTTGAATTCAAGTTTTTAACAGCCCTCAGTCCTATAATTACCTATTTACAGCAGGTAAGAGTACCTTTATACTTGCCGCATATTAATAAGAAAAAAGGAGACAAGAATGGCAATAGCCTCGAAAAAGAAGCAGGAAATTATCGAAAATTTTCGTGCTGATAAAAATGATACAGGATCTTCAGAGGTCAAAATCGCTCTTTTAACTGAGCGAATCAATGAATTAACGGAGCATTTTAAAGTTCACAAAAAAGATCATCATTCTCGCTATGGACTAATCAAATTGGTTAGCCAGCGGAAAAGACTTTTGCAGTACCTTAAAAAAGCTGCGCCTGAAAAGTATCAAGATATCATCAAAAAACTCAACCTAAGGAAGTAAAACAATGATTTGTCGTAAGGAAGCTTCCTTCGGGAAGAACTCTATTATTATCGAAACTGGAAAATTAGCCAAACAGGCAGGCGGTTCTGTTTGGGTCCAAATGGGCGAAACGGTCGTTTTAACAGCGGCTGTGGGTGCCAAGGAAGCCAAAGAAGGTCAGGATTTTTTCCCTTTAACCGTTGATTACAGAGAAAAAACCTATGCAGCCGGCCGTATTCCGGGCGGCTATTTTAAGCGCGAAGCGCGTCCAACCGAGCGTGAGATTTTAACCTGCCGTCTAACTGATCGGCCGATTAGACCTCTGTTTCCGGAAGGTTATGTTAACGAAGTTCAAATAATTTCAACCGTTCTTTCAGCTGACGGGGTGAATAGCCCTGATATTTGTTCGATTATCGGTGCCTCAGCTGCACTCACGATTTCTGATGTACCATTTCAGGAGCCGATAGCAGCCGTTCGGGTGGGTTTCATCAACGATCAGTATGTGGCGAACCCCGGATTTGAGGAAATGAAAGAGTCAAAGTTGGATTTGGTTCTTGCCGGCACAAAAGAAAACATTGTAATGATCGAATCGGGCGCTAGCGAATTATCTGAAGAAGCGCTGGCGGGTGCTATTGAATTTGGTCATAAGGCAATTCAACCGGTTATCGATATTCAAAATGAGATGCAGAAGGAAATCGGCAAAGAAAAAATGGCCGTCTCTGAGTCCTCATTCGATGCGGATATCGAAGCCAAGGTAAAAAAGATCACTTCGGAAGAATTTAAAAAACTTCGCGGCGTTAAAGATAAAGAAGAACGTTCCGCTAAACTTGAAGAAGTTTATGAAAAAGTTTTAGCCGAATTTGATCAAGAAGCCGAAGATTTTGATGGAAAAGAAGTTAAAAAAGTTTTTGAACATTACGAATATGAATCAGTTCGTGATTTGATCTTAAATCACAAGGAAAGACCGGATGGCCGGGGTTTTACGGAAATTCGGGATATTTCTTGTGAGGTTAAAGTGCTTCCACGAACACATGGATCAGCTGTTTTTACCCGCGGGCAAACTCAGAGTCTGGGTGTAACGACATTGGGTACTAATCGCGATGCTCAAACTATTGAATCTTTAGAGGGCGGGTACTCGAAGCGCTTCATGCTTCATTACAACTTTCCGCCTTATAGCGTTGGTGAAACCGGTAGAAATACGGGTCCCGGACGCCGCGAAATAGGTCACGGAGCTTTGGCTGAACGCGCCTTAACGCCTGTTCTTCCAAGTGAAGAGAAATGGCCTTATGCAATCAGGGTTGTCTCTGAGATTCTTGAATCTAATGGATCAAGCTCAATGGCAACTGTTTGCTCCGGATCATTAAGCTTGATGGATGCCGGTGTTCCGATTGCTTCTCCCGTAGCAGGAATTGCGATGGGGCTTGTTAAGGAAGATGAGAAGTGGGCAGTCTTAACCGATATCGCGGGTCTCGAAGATCATTTAGGCG
>CAZLUT010000109.1:0-2456 GCA_964562805.1 uncultured bacterium
ATCAATTGACCAGAGAAAGCTTGGATGTCTTTGATGAGGTGTTGCCGGTGGTTGAACATGTGCGAATGTATTTTGGTAGCGAATATCAGGTAGGGGAAGTTAAATGGACACTAATGGAAAAGGGCGAGTTGGTATTCAATTTATATTTCAGAAATGATGCGGACAAGATTCGTAAAGCTGGAAGTCTTGCCCAAGAAATAAAAGCAAGAATCGAAGAAGCCGAGGGTAAAAGTTTGGGTGAAAAAGTAGCATTTCACGACTTTTTTCAAGATTCTCGTTCTGCTCAATTGGAGAATTTATTCAAGAAAACCCTCACGCAAAAATTACAGCCCGAAATAAAAAGTGAAAACATAATGCTGGAGCATGAGTTGATAATAGATACGGCTCAAAAATATGTGACCGAAGGAAAGTTGACGGTTAGAAGCATAAAGACCTTCAGGGAAGCTGTGACGTTAAAGTATACGATTTGGCCCGCAGAAATATCGTTTGTTAATCAGCCTGTAATTTTGGTGCAGACTTTTAAACTTGGCGAGGATTTTGAAGGTCGCGATCTTATACGGTTGATATTGTCTTATTTAACTTTTCTCTATCAAACCAACTATATATCACCTAGCGGTGGCCTGATTATGGCCAGAAAAAATGAGATCTTTAAAAGTCTGAGAGAATCCGGATTTGTGGAGGGGGATATTGACGATGTTCTTTCTATAGGAGGAAAAGTGAATAAGGAATTAGCCCGGGATATCCTTTCCGCAGGCGCGAGTTTGGGGGACGTTGACGTTGTGTCTTTCGATCAAGAAACGAATCCTCTAAGATTAAAGTCATTTCGCAATCTTATCAAGTACATGTATAGGACAGAAACTGAACTTGATCCTGATACCATCGACGAGCACATGGAGATGTTTGATGATCTTTCTGCGGAAGAGAAGAGGAATTATCTTGTTGCTTTTGAAGGGGATAAAGCTGTGGGATACCGTATTTTTCGGATCAGCCCTGATGATTCCAAGGTGGCACTTGCATTGACGATCTATGTTGATGTGAGTCATCGATCAAGACAAGTGAGTCCAGTGCTATTTAGGAAATCCATGCAACATCTTGCGGAAAGAGGGGTTGAAACGCTTCAGGTGCGAGTTACCTTTGCTCAAAGAGGAAGAAGTTTTCATGAAAGGATCCTCATCAGGTACAAAGATGCTATTTTTGATATCAAGAAAGATCAACAAGGCCAATTAACCGCATACAAAATCGATGTCAGAAAATATTTAGCAAAAGGTGCGAGTTTAGGTGAGGAAATAGAAAAGTTAATACATCCGGTTACAGGTGGTTTTGATGCAGCTGATTTCCTAATGCCTGAAGTAGAACTGGAAGAAACTGATGATGGATTTATATTTAGACCATCTCCTTTGGCACGGCTGGAACGGCCGGATTTCGCAGCCTTTATTCAGGAATACTTTTCCGAAAAACAAAAATTAAAAGGAGTTGATTTATGGACTGGAACCGGGTGGTTTATCGATGAAGTCAGAGATCTGCTTCAAGGTAAAGGTTTTGAGCTTGAGATGTACGGAACCGATTTGAATAAAAAATTTCCCTCGGATAGCGAATTTATAAAACAGCACGGACATTCTTCTATGGATTTTGTTTCTATTAATTCACCTTATCCAACAGACGCGCAACATGCCATACGCGATGGAATTAAACTGTTAAACGACGAGGGGCTTTTTTATTTCGCTGCGGTTAATGTTAGTAACCGTAGGGCAGTCCGTGAACTGGTAGCCAGAGGGTTTTATGTGGGCTTAGTGTTTGATTTTGAAAATGGACCTTCTTTTAGTGAAGATGAAGGGAACGCGGGAATTGTTCTTGCAAGCAAGCGCTTTGGCTCGGCATTTGAACGGATAGCAAAATTGGGTTGGCCGGTAGTTTATATGAGCGATCCTAGACATCGTGTAATTGCCTATCTTAGAACGCGTGATCGTTATGAAGTGGTGCATGACAAAGATTTAATGACCGCATTAAATTTATCCGAAGATGAGTACCAAAATATTATTACCGAATTGGAAAGTCTGGGTATTTTAGATAGCGAAAAAGGACGGCTGACGATAATAGATCAAATAAAAGCAAATGAATTTATATCCGGTAAAAGTTTGGGTGAGGAGAGAATCGAAGTGGGTGGCAAAGTCTTTATCCTTAAGCCACCAAAAGATTCCCAAGCTTTTTATCCAGCGGAAAAAGAACACCGACTTACTCAAGAAATTAAAAAGAGAGTTGAGGGGTTAGGTATTAGAATTCCTGACACTATCTTACGAGGCGGTGTTTTGTATGTAGAGGAAATCGAACATGATCTTACTTTTACTGACACTATTGTTCTATGGATGAGAGCAATGCAAAACGAAAGGAAGCCGATTCTAAATTCAATGAAAGAGAGTGATGCCGTGTTACAGGTGGTTGGCGAAAGTATTCGCCGT
>CAZLUT010000110.1:0-1656 GCA_964562805.1 uncultured bacterium
GCTGCTGCTGCCAGTACTTCAAGAGTATCAATATTCAATTTTTGGAAAATCATTGCAAATTCATTAATAAGTGCTATGTTTATATCTCTTTGCGTATTTTCGATTACTTTCGCTGCTTCTGCTACTTTAATGTTAGATACTTTATGAAGACCAGCTGTTACAACGGATGAATAAATATCCTCCATGATATCTAAAGTTTTTACGTTTTGCCCAGCAATTATCTTGCACACATTTTTAAATGAGTGTTTGTTATCTCCGGGGTTAATTCGTTCTGGCGAGTAGCCAATAAAAAAATCTAAGCCGCATTTTAAACCTGAAAATTGTTCTAAAATCGGCACACACATTTCCTCAGTAACTCCAGGATAAACTGTCGATTCATAAACTACGATATCTTGTTTTTTTAATTGGGTACCAACTAATTCGGAAGCTTTAATTAAACAACCTAAATCTGGATGTTTTGCCTTATTAATGGGGGTTGGGACCGCGATAATATAAAAATCTGCGTTCTTAAGGTCTGTTGGGTTAGAAGTAAAGTGTAAATTTGATGTTTTCAGTATTTCAGATTTAATTCCACAGTTGGAGTCATTATAGTTTCTTAATTCGCAAATTAGGTTCTCATCAATGTCAAACGCAACAATTTTCCTGGTTTTAGCAAATTCTGCAGCCATCGGCAGGCCAACATAGCCTAGACCAAGAATGGATATTTTTCTTATATTTTTATTCATGGGGTTCCAGGCCGATCAATGGCATTCGGTTAAGCACATAATGTTACCCTATATCGATTAGCCGCCATCTTATTTCTAGGCTGGGGTACGGGCAGCGCCTCGTGTGATTTTTCCCAACTTCGTATTGGACGCAAAATTCTTCTAGTCCACTGATATTCACATAAAACTTCTTATTTTCTCTTTTTTATGGTTATTTTTTATTCCATGAAAATTTTTCTTTTCGCCACTTTTTCCCGATTATTTCATCCAATCATTGCGTCCAATGGATAATGGACGCAGTAATCCTAAAAAGAGGGTTGCATTGGATGCAAGAAAAGGGGTGGCTAATCCTGTCCTTGAAACTTCGTTCAACACATATGTTCTTTTTAAGAATTTATGCATATGCATAACCTGTTCCTTTTTCTTTTCTTTTATGCCCTGGTATAATTTCAACTGAGACATTTAATCCTTCTCGGTCTACCATATCTTGTAGACTTAAGCGAATAAATTGATCTGTTGAATAGCCAAGTTTTTTAGCATATTCAGCAGCCAGTTTTGGGCTTATGGTTTTTCGATTATGTTCTAAATCACATAAGTATTCTTTTGAAATATCCAATTTTTCCGCAAAATCAACCTGATTTACTTCTTCACTTTCGCGAATTGCCCACAACAATTTGCCAAGCGTTAATTTTTCTCCAGTTATTTTTTCAATCGACATTAATGTTTTTTGCGTCACTTTGTTTTTTGCATGCATGTTTATTTACCTCGATAATTTCTATAAAAGAAATCTTGTTGTTTTCATTTATATAGATTGATCTGTATGCTTTACTAAGCCTAGCTCCCTTTTAGTGGTTCATCGTGGTAATCAGAAATCTTTCTAGCTTCATTTGACTCTATGCATCATTAATGAATTACTTTTTCAGGCGAGGCACAGCATTTTTTAAATTTCTTA
>CAZLUT010000110.1:1666-2453 GCA_964562805.1 uncultured bacterium
CCACTACCGCAAGGACAGGGATCATTCCGACAAAGAGGTTGCGTTGTTGTATAATCCGATAAATCTAGATGACCAGTTAAGATAGCCGATTCTATTTCAAGATAAATTCTATAAATTCCATCAGGTAAAAACTCTAGTCTCTCTTTGTAATCTTCTTCTTTTATGTTCACTTTTTCAATATTACTTGTTGTTTTATCAAAAATAGAAAGCTTATATTTTAGATAACTAAGCAATGTAGGAATAGGATGAAAAACTTCACTCGCTTCCATAACTCCTCCATTTTCGTACAAAAATGGATCTAACGAGGTCGCAAACAAATAACCGTCACACCATTCGAAAATCAGTTGATCTGGAGCATGTATATAGTAAACTGGCTGGTTTTTTTGTGTATCCCAAATAAGAAGCTCTACTCTTTCGTTTTCCACGTCCTCTTCGAATATTCGATTAATTTGGGATTGAAATCGGAAAAGAAGTACCATCATTTTTTGTATTTTCTTAGATGAAAAATCCGTGTACTCCGGTTAAGGTAAGCGGGTCACATCCTTCAATAGTAGAGGAACTAAGAAAATCACTCAATTCCTCTAATTCCGATCGGGTTAATTCTAGTTCTAGCTTACTCACTGAATAGATGGTTAGTCCTGTTTTTTAGGTGCCTTTCCTTTTTTAATTGCTTTCTTTTTAGGAGACGAAGCCTTGGATTGCTTAGAGAGGTTCACGACTTCTTTATTTAATGTTTTGGTTTCTTTCTCTAAAAGTACGATTCTTTTTTTAAGATACTTCATTCATG
>CAZLUT010000111.1:0-2437 GCA_964562805.1 uncultured bacterium
GAGGCAAAGCCTGATTATTATGTTTCACCTCAGGAACTCGAAGCAATAAAAAATAAATTAGGTTATACCAACGATAAGGACGCTTACGAATTTATTAGCTGGCTAGCAAATCGGGAAGGTAACCAGGATATCAGAGGAACCGTAAGCCGGGTTATGAGAATGTCGCAGGGTGAAATGACTCAGAAAATGAGAGCGTTTGCTCAGGTTGTGATGACGGCACCTCAAGTGTCCGGAGCAGCCGCCCTTAGAACTCAGCTCGGAACAATGTCGGCGGAACTTCTTGCGCTTCATTTAGATTTGAAACTTGGCTTAACACAGCAGGAATTCAGCAACTTCGTGCTGTACATGTACCAGAACAACAATCCATCAGGCTTAACTTTGGAAAGATTTGTTGATCAATTTCAAACGCTTTTTGGAGCTGAGGTTTCAACTTATCTCGACCAATATCAAAAAGAAGTTGAGCAAAACAATAACGAGCTCAAGCAGCGGGAGCTCGAAGAGGCTCTTCAGCTCTTTAAAGGCGAGGCTCAAGCCGAAGAAAAGATTTATGAGAGTGACCAGCCAGGCTTTAAAGCCGCTTTAGCTAACGCCAAGCCAGTGACTCAGGACATACCCAACTATCAGGATGCTGATAAGCTTTTGGAACAAGGAATTCAGATCGTTGAGCTTAAGGATCGCCCCGCCGGCCACTTCCGTGCCCGCGTTCGGTTCGCTGAGGGTATGGAAGTAACTCCTGAAATGCTTGATGTGGCCGAAAAGAAAGTGCGGGCCTTAAATCAAGCCATCGAAGATTTTTACAGGGCCCAGGCTAAACTTGGATTTGGTTGGGAGCCGGGCATGAGAAACAAAGTCAATCAGGTTGTTGCCCTAGCCAACGTAGCCTTTAGAGGCAAGATGCTTCACGGCATTCCTGCCGGTACCGGCAAAAATGCTGTTCTTTTTGGTCTTGCTTCCGTTATCAATCATAAGCTAGTCGCTCAAGGTGTTCGTGCTGAAGACACCCAGTTGGTCTTTGTCCTTCATAACAAACCTCTTTTTGAAGCTCAAGTCAAAGATGCTTTTGAAGAGGGTGGCGAGGTTAAAGCTGTCTTTGAAGAAGCTGGAATCGAAAACGTCGAGATCTTTACGGAAGATACCTTAAATGATGTTAGGGATCCCGCGAAGCGTAAAGAGACCTTAGAGCGTCTCCGGAAAGCCGAAGTTATTATTGTTGCCGGCAATGCCATTGACTTCTTGCAGCTTTCTAAAGCCGGAATCCGCAACCTGGATAAAGTTGAAGCGGAGGCTAGAACGGATCGTGATCGAGCAAACGATCAAGCGATACTGGAGCTTCATGAAATCTTATTTAAGAATAACCGCTTCCTCTTTGATGAAGTTGACACCTCATTTTATGAGAACGGTACTCAGCAAAATCTTAATAAGGGTGGTTCCAGGACTTATCTTGAAGGTACTCAAGTGGATGTTCCGGCCCAATTGCATGAGACCATCGGGGACTTGACTGTCTCTTTGGATAAGATCAGCGATGAAGACTTAGCCACTATTAAGACTTCACTTAAACATTCAATGGCTGAGACGAACTATGGTAAGGAATATTCAGAGTTGACTGCCGAAGAGCAGGTGGAAATCGATAGCGCTGTTGAAACTCAGATTGATCTCATGAAAAAAGCCGGCGAGATTGCTCTTAAAGATATGACGGCCGCGATGCGTCTCGCTTTTGAACGTTCGATGCTTGAATTGACTATTGTCGATAGCGAGACGAATAAGCCGCTTACGATGACCTATGATGTCTACTTGAATGGTGGTCAGGCAAAGGACGCTACGGGCAAAGAAGTTCCTTTTAGAGGCAATCGAAGTGGACGTATTATTAACCAGACTATTTCGATTAATACCGATCTTGGCAAGGCTCTTTTAGAAGAGATTGCAAAACAATTTAAAGTCAAGGGAGATAATGAGCTTACGGCTGAGATTTTATCTGAGGTTGATAATAATCTTGATAAGGTCTTGGGTGATGAGCGTATTGAGCTTGAAAACGCGGAACATCAAAAAGAGATGCTCGGTGAGATGATCCGTAACTTAACAGGCCGCGCAAGCGCCCTAAAACAATACGAAGGCCGTGAAGTGGGTCATTACTTTGAGATTGTAAGCCGGGGTGAAGACGGTAAGCCGGGCCAAGACTTTAGATCACTTAAGACGGAAGACCAGAAGGAAACAGCCCGCAAGCTTCTGATGCAATTAAGCCGTGAACAAATTGAACTAGTTTCAGAAATGGCCGCTGAAGGAGCTTCAATCGATCAGATCTTAGAAGCGCTTAAAAACAAATTTAATTTATCGGAAGAGGCGCTTGAGGCGGCCAGAACCCGCTTGGAAGAATTTAATAAAGAGACCCGCAACGAAAACCTGATAGATCTCAAATACATGGGCCTTGTAAGCTCGATTA
>CAZLUT010000112.1:0-2134 GCA_964562805.1 uncultured bacterium
ATTAAAAGGTATATTGAAACTCTTTTAGATAAAAAATTATGAAAAAACGAATTGCAATTGATGCCCGTATGATTTCTCACTCAGGGATCGGCGTTTATCTTGAGTCGCTAATTTCTAAACTCATTCAAAATGATGATTTTTCATGGAATCTTCTGGGGGATTTAAAAGTTCTTAGCGGGATATTTCCAAAAACTAAAGTGACTTCGGTAGGATCGCCTATTTATTCACTTGCGGAACAATTTGCGATAGCTCCCAAAGCGAGAAGTATTGATTTATTTCACAGTCCGCACTATAACGCGCCTCTAATGATGACAAAACCGCTCGTGGTCACAATCCATGATTTGACCCATTTTCGCTTTCCGGAATATTTTGGATCCAGCCGCAAGGTAAAGAGTGCCAGGGCTTTGATGACGCTTGTTTTGAAAAAGGCCGCGAAGATTATCGCTGTTTCTCATGCTACAAAGTTAGATTTGATGGAAATGTTTCATGTTGCCGAGAGCGGGATCACGGTTATTCAGGAAGCGGCAAGTTCAAAAATTAAAAAGGTCATTGATATCGAGGAAATTATTCAGTATTACCCAACGTTTCATTTGAAGCCGAATTATTTCCTCTATTTAGGCAATTTAAAAGCCCATAAGAACATTCTTCGGTTATTGAGGGCGTTCCGCTCAATGAGAGAAGAGGGGTTGGAAGAAGAGTTGTTAATCGTGGGAAAACTGGATGTGAAGACTCCCGGAGCAGAAGTAATTAAGACTTTGCTAGAAGCCCCCTATATTCATTATTTGGGGGCATTATAAAATGAAGGATTATCCGCTGTTTTTTAATTTGCGAAGGGTTTACTCATGCCATCCCTTTGGGAAGGGTTTGGCTTGCCGGTGCTTGAGGCGTTTAAGCTGGGTATTCCGGTTGCCTCCTCCCGCATACCAGCGCATGAAGAAGTTGCGGGTCCTGATGGACTTTATTTTGACCCTTTATCAGAAGAAGAGATAAAAAATGCTTTTAAGAAACTGTCAGAAAACCGGGAGTTAAGAGATCGTTTGATCGAAAATGGTAATCGCCGGCTCGGTCTTTTTTCGTGGGAGAAAGCGGCTCAGGAGACAGCTAAGGTTTACGGGGAAATTTTAAAAGTTTAAAAGGTAAGGCGGATTATTTTAATGACACCTAAGAAAATCGCGTTAGTACATGATTGGCTATTTCATATGAGGGGTGGCGAGAAAGTGCTTGAAGTGATTGCTGAAATTTTTCCTAATGCTGATATTTATACGCTTTTTTTGGATTCAAAAGGCATCAGTTCAAGTTTAAGGAGTCATGCGATTAAGACTTCGTGGCTTAATTGGCTTCCTGGCCGGCGCGACTACTATAGGTGGTTATTGCCGTTAATGCCCATGGCCGTTGAGTGTTTTGATTTAAAAGGCTATGACTTGGTGATTTCATCAAGCCATTGTGTGGCTAAAGGGGTTAAAGTCCCCCGAGGAGTGCCCCATATATGTTATTGTCATACGCCTATGCGGTATATCTGGTTTTTCGAAGAAGAGTATTTTTCAAAATACAATCCGATACTCAGGAAAGCAGCTCAGTATTTTTTTAAAAAAATAAAGAAGTGGGATTTAAAGACTTCAGAGGATGTTACGGCCTTCATCGCAAACTCATCGAATATTGCCGGAAAAATAAAAAAACTTTACGGGAAAGAATCTCTAGTTGTGCATCCGCCGCTTGAGTTTAAGAAATTCAAAAACCAAGCGAAAAAGGAAGATTATTATTTGGTAGTTTCTCACTTGGTGCCTTATAAGCGGGTTGATATTGCCATTCAGGCCTTTAACCGCCTAGGCAAACCTTTGTGGGTAGTGGGAAGCGGTCCGCTTGGAGGGAAGTTGAGGCAAATGGCAAAACCCAATATTAAGTTTTTTAACTGGGTAGCGGATAACCGCTTAGAAAAAATATATTCCGAAGCAAAGGCTTTGGTGTTTCCTGGGGAAGAGGATTTTGGAATTGTACCGCTTGAAGCTCAGGCCTCGGGAACCCCTGTAATCGCTTATGCTAAAGGGGGGGCTCTTGAGACAGTTGAAGAGGGGAGAACCGGAATATTTTTTAAAAATCAGGATCCGGAAGATTTAGAAAAGGCAGTGCTAGATTT
>CAZLUT010000113.1:0-2071 GCA_964562805.1 uncultured bacterium
GTGGTGCGGCGTTTTGGTATATCAATCGATTTGCGGGCGACTTGGCAAAATCTCTTTTCACCTATTCGGTCGGGTACACTCCTCATTTGATCAAAGCCGTTATACCCGCTGCCCTTTGGCCGGTCTTGGTAGTAGCAGACCTTGGACGCTTAGCTGTCATGTTGATATTGGCCGTACCGACTCTTCTCATTGATGGAATCAGATCATTGATTCAGCGGAAATGGGATACTCCTCTAACCAATTGGGTTATAGCACCATTCATAACCGAAGATAGTGTTACAAAACGTGTTAACACCCTGCATGAAAAGTTTTTTACCGATGGGCTTCGCGCGTTGGCGCCTGATTTGGACATTGATCAGTTTGAGGCCCTTGAGCCGGTAGCAAAAGGACCGAAAACATTCTTGCCACTACTTTATCGAGTGCCGCTTGCTTGGGCAATTACTTTTGGTATTTTGGCCGGTATTTGTGTTCTATTTCCAGCCGTTATTCCGGCAGGAGTTACGTTATCGCTTGCGCTAAAGGTTGTAGCACTTATTGCTTCGGTGCCGGCCTTAATTGTTTCTTTAACTCAATCCGCTCAAAATAAAAGAGTTAGATTACCGGAAGAAAATATACAAATATCCGTTAATGAAAAACGCGAAACCGTTATAACAAAAACACCACGGACCATTTTTCAAAATTTGAAAGAAGCTGGTTTGGGCGGATTATTGATTGGATTAGGCGGAGCCTTAGTGGTTGGAATAGCTGTTGCGTTACCTTTTACGATTGTTGCACTTTTTGGCGGTATTGGTTTAACAGCGACTTTAATTAGTGTCGCGTCAATCTTGGCTCTTGGTTTCTTTGTGGAATTGGTACGCACAAAAGATCTTTTAAAAGCGCTTACAGTTGTAGAAGGGGCGTTACTGGTATTAGGTGCACCCCTCATACTAGCTTATATTCTTGGGCTTAGCTGGCCGCTCGTTATCGGTGTGGTCGCGAGTGCTGCGGCAATTGCTTTTAGCTTTGGGTTTGTTCGTTCACGACTAATCGCTCACTGGCTAAAGGAAGAAACAGCGCTTCCGGGTGATATACCCGCTCAGAGAGTTATGGAAGCCACCAATGTTATTCCAAGCGAAGGGAGAACTGATGTTGCTGTTGTCGTGATGAATGACAATAAAGATGAGGTCTACCTTGTTTATGGGCAAATGATTTCAACCTTGAGACATAACCTGAAGCTTATCCAGCTGACTGACGAAGAAATAGCAGCCGGCCGTCCGTGGGATGTTAGAACGGGTAAAGGCTATTATACCTTTGATCCTAATGATCACCTGGGTCTTCGTATGGGTTTTGATACCACTGGAATGGCTAAGCCTCCCAAGGCTGATGCTGCAACAACCCCTGCGGAAGAAGAGATTAAGATAATCTTGCAGAATTTAGGGATCTATGGAGACCGTGTTTATCTTCAGCGCCGCAATAAGGGCTTAACGCTTGAAGGTCAGCAAAGAGTTTTTCAGCCAAAATTTATGACCAAACCCGGACATTATTTAATGGGGTGGTCACAAATTAAGCTTGATGTGAATCATCCAGTCTTTTGGACCGACAGAACCGATGATGACAGACCTCTTGTTGCGGGCAACATCTTAGCGTTTGAGGGCAACTACACTGTTTTACCGGATCTCTCAGTCCGTTTTAGAGATGAAGAGGGTGAAGCTCAGACGAGACAGCCTCACGAGTATGAGTTTTATGAATGGGTTGATGACCTTGGTAAAGTTCACGTTGATATTGTAGATGAGTTGTTCGCGAAACCAGATGCGGATTCCGATACGGTCGTAGGAGAGATTCACGAATGGGAAGTGGAAGAAGAAATAGGCCCTGGACAGTTTGAGAAAAAGACCTATGAATATATGGTCAAACAGCCGCTTACGCTTAGGAGCAGGAATCGTGTGGATGAAGTTTATCGCTTGGTGAGCGGTAGTCTTTTTAATGCAAAAACCGGTAGTCTGGTAGCAGAGATTAAAGACTTTGAGTTTGATCTTGAGGCCGGAAGACTTCATCAGAAAGGTAATCCTACTCAACCTGTTATTAGTCAAGA
>CAZLUT010000114.1:0-362 GCA_964562805.1 uncultured bacterium
CTATGAGATCCTAACGATTCCAATAGGAATTCAGAAACGATCTTACTTTGATTATACTCGATTAAATGAGAAATAAAGCTTATGCCACTTTGAACAAGACAACAAAGATAAAACACTTGACCAAAAACAAAAACGCCAAAAAAAACTGAAGCAGAAAACCATATACTCAGCATAACATCTGATGCGCTACTTTGTTTTTTCCTTTTACTCATCACAACTAGTCTTTTTATTATTTATTATTTGACAAAAAGAATAAAAAAAACACTTCGGCTTCTCTTCCAGCTATCAATCTGAGGATAAATATACACTATTTTTCTTAAGGAAAGCTTAAGGACACCTCTCGACACGGCGCTTTTCTCACA
>CAZLUT010000114.1:372-2013 GCA_964562805.1 uncultured bacterium
AATTCGAACTTCTAACCTTTTTCTATGTCATCGTGAACGGTTTCTCTTTTTCGCGTCATTGCGAGCGACGTAGAAGCGAAGCATATATGGACCCAGCCTTATTGCAATAAATAAAATCAAAATAATGTGAAATAGTTGAGTTGCATGCATATATTCGACCTCTAATTGGATAATTATTTTAATCCGGGCCCTAATGGAAATTTGCTGCTTCTCCTCCTCAATCAATCCATTGGCTTTTTTATAGCCCTTACTTCGTATAGGTTTCGGAAAAGCCGGTCTAACCTGTTTCACCATTACTTGTTTTTACTGTGCAATCTCGATAAGAACTTCTTCGATCCTGTTTGCTTTAATCGCTCAAACTTTTTTCTTTGTTTACTTTATCTAAATTGACCAAATCGATTGTCTATAATTTTCTCCTCTTGTTAATAACGCCCATGCTATTCGCGCATTCTTATTTGCTATAGCAACTGCTGTGCTATTTTCCCCTGATCGGGATAGCTTCTTTTTAACCCAAGCACTTCTTTTCTCTTCTTTTCTCTTGCTTGCTTGAATCGTCGCGTGACCTCCTTGAATTAACAAAGTCCTTAAGTAGCGATTCCCTCTTTTCGAAATACCTAACAAGACTTTTTTCTCTCCGCTTGATTTTTGACGAGGAACTAACCCCAACCAAGAGGCAAGTTCTCGCCCACTTTTGAATTCATGCCCTTCACCAATAGTCGAAATCAAGGCTGTTGAAATCAGCGGGCCCACTCCCTCTATCTGCAGTAATCTTCCACATTCTTCATGACTTTGAGCTAACCGAATTATTTGATGATCGTATTCCTTAATCTCTTTATCAATAACATTTAACCGTCTATATAAATCCATAAACAGATTTTTTGATAATTCAGTCAAGTCATTCTTCTCATTTGCGAGTATTTCAGGAAGCTGTTTTCGAACATGGCTTATTCCTTTGGGAATAATTTCTCCATATTCAGCCAATAATCCTCTGATTTGATTGGATAAGGCCGTCCGCTGTTTGACTTGTTGACTTCTTATTCGATGTAACATCTGAAAATCTTGTTGCTCCACTCTCTTAATGGGGACAAATTTCATTTTTGGCCTCGTTACCGCTTCACAAATTCCCTCCGCATCATTCTCGTCGTTTTTATTGCTCTGAATATAGGGCTTCACATACTGAGGACTCATCAATTTTACATCATGTCCCAATTCTTTAAATCGCCTTCCCCAATAATTTGCGCTTCCACAGGCTTCCATCCCTATGAGGCAAGGCGGTAATTGGGCTATATATTCCAATAGCTTATTTCGCCTAAGCCGTTTTTTTAAGACCGTTCTTCCTGTTTTATCAACCCCATGAACTTGAAAAATATTCTTTGCCAAATCGATACCTAATGTTTTAATATTCACTCTTGGACCCTCCTATTGATGTGAATGATAACTTTAAATCTTCATTCTGGCTCATCATGAAGTCTTATTCAAATAGCTGGGTCCATACCATTAATCCAGAAACTAAAATCACTTTGTTTACTGGATTGCCGCGTCGCTTTCGCGCCTCGCAAAGACGGGAAGAGAGAGATTGTCGCACAGCGAAGCTCCTCGCAAAGACGGGAAAAGAGAGAGGCAGTTCGTGATGACGCAGAA
>CAZLUT010000115.1:0-1876 GCA_964562805.1 uncultured bacterium
CCACAGCACCATTAGAAGACTGGCCGACCGATATCAAGCCGGAACGGTTAAAAGAGGACGAGGTCCTTTATTTGATTCGGGCGGCTCTCAAATATAACATAACCAAGTTTAATCAGCGGATGGAAGCCGAAGGAAAATTAGATAAGGTGCTTGATGAGCTTGATTGGCGGGTTAACGGTAAGATTCGCTGGGATGTCATCGAGAAAAATGTTGATTGGGTCGAAATGAGCAAGACCGTGGGCGAGATCGTTCCGATTCAGCTGATTAAGCAGTTGGATTTAGAGTTTGTTAGAGCTCGGGCTGATAAGACCAAAAAGCCGACAAATGAACTGGGGCAGCATATTGCGGAACTTCAGGAAGAATTAAAAGCAAAAGGTATTAATTCTTATATTCTCGAAAGGGGACGCATCGAAAAAATTGTTGAAAGTCTGATTTATAATCCGGAAGGAACAAGCGTATTTGGATTTCGAGAGATTTTCTTGGCTCCTGATAATGAGAAGGTAAATGAATATTTGGCAGACGCTGAAAAGCAGAAATTTTTTATTGATACCGTTGTCCGGGAATTAACTGGTGAGGCTAAAAAAGAAGTTGTGAATCTTATTGACCAGTATAACACCTCAACAAATCCGATGGACCAGGCGCGGTTCGTTAACAAGATCCGAATCTTAATCAGCGATCTTTATCTGCAGCCTGAGCAATGGGAAGTGAAATTAACCAGTGTTTTAAAATCCCTGGTTGATGAAGTTCTTAAGACCGGTAAAGAGCCGGCCGATGTTATCAGGTTCGAAACAAACATCCCTGATTTTTACGAGATCAATCTAGCGGATAGAGCTAGAGGTGTTTGGACTTTAATGCGAATGAAAGAGCTTTACCGAGCCCATTCTAAGAAAACTTATCTGGATGATGCTGATCTTGCAAAGGTAAAACTCCTGACCAATATGGTTGAGTTGGATGGATGGGAAGAGAGTGATGTCAGGCTCTGGCTCGCTTATTCACGAATGATGGAAGCTATTTTAAGAAATTCAGGTGTTTACGAGGGTCGTGAGGATATTAAGCTGGATGAGACGGCGATGGCGACTGCTTTGAGTCTGATCGAACAAGGAGTGCTCCCACTTGATCCGAATAGGATTGAATTAACCGAAACTGACATCGTTAACCTGGGTATTTCAAAAACAGACCTGGTAGAGAGTGGTGGAAAATTTTACTTGCCGACCTACGGGGTTGCTCTCGACTTTTTCATTGAACAGCTTGATTTTGCCGTGGAAAACATCGACAAGCCCGATACTGAAGTCTTTAACTTTTTCAGAAAGAACGGGTTCCATCTGTTTGAGAGCTTGTTTAAATCGCAAGAGATGCTTGAAAAACTGCATCAAAAGGGTTTTGATCTGCCTTTAACTAGCGCGGAATTCAAAGCTCTCAAAGAAAAAGGCAATGAAGCCAAGCGCGAAGACTTTGTGAAATTATTGAGCCAAAGGAAGAACGCGAGAGGAAAGCAAGTTTTTAGTGAAGCGGAATTAGAGGCCTTGTCCGATGACCTCTACGAAAAATATCTCGAGTTTCATTTGACCGCCGAAGAGTTGCAATACCAGCCGTCCGCCCGGGATGAGATTATTCAAAAGAAGCGAAATGAGATTCGTAAGCTTGCTCTATTTGTTATAACACTTCCATGGGGAGAGACTTTTGCTGATGCTCCCGGAGATGTTGAGATTAAGGCAGAAGATTATGAGCTCGGCAAAAAATATGATTCAACGAATGCCATCAATATAATGATCGGCAATTTTTTGAAAGATTGGGATAAGGCTCTCGGCGAGGGTACGTTAGATATTGGAACTTCAGAGGATTTAGCAAATGCCGTGGTTGAAATGAAGCAGCAGCT
>CAZLUT010000116.1:0-1849 GCA_964562805.1 uncultured bacterium
TAGCCGCCTCAGCAAGACGTGCTTTTTGAAGAGCGTCGGCAGCACCCGCGCTTGCAGGCAACAGCCATCGGTCTGAAGCGCCGCGTAGAGCTTCTCGTATATTGGTTAAACTACGAACAATGTCTTCCCTGTCAACACCTTCAAGTCCTCCGGCTTCAGCTCTCGCAAGCTGCCCGTTGTATGCATTACGGTTCTTTGTGTACACCGTACGAGCATCACGAAGATTTTTTGCTACTTCTCTAATCTCTTTATCAGCATCCGCCTGCAGGGTCAATAAAGAAGCATCTTGGGTAATGCTTCTAAAATCTCCAGGGATCAGCCTTCTTGCCTCATCCCGCTCACCCTCAACCGCCCTAAGCATCGCGCCAATTCCATCCAATTCTGCTTTAGTTTGCTCTAACCATCTATCAAGATCTGCCTGAGATATTTCGGGCTCTTCCGCCTCAGGTGGAGCAGCGGGTGGTACTGCCGGAGCAGGTGGTGCCACCGGAGGTGTTACATCATAAGGAAGGTTTGTGCCTGAAATATGGTCTCTGTGAGATGGCTCACCCGGCTCTTCTCGATCAATCAGCCAAAGTATTTTCCGGTAAATCGCCTCCCTCTCACCTTCATCAAAGACTCGCAGTTCTGCCTGGCCTTTATGGGCCTCGCGCGTTGCTTTGCTGGCGATTAAAAATCTTACCTGCGGTTTTTTGTATTTAGTTTGTCCAATGGTTCCTTCAATCTTTTTTCGAGCTGTTTCATCCGGGATGTCCGGCCAATACATACCGACTGTTCTTGGTCCCATTAGCTCAACCACTTCAATCAGCATCTTCAAATAATCGATTTTCTTCTGAGTTTGAGCAATGTCTTCCAAGGCTGGGTTCTCGATTTGAGCTGCGGAGGGGGTTGTAAATTTTGCAACATCACTCATTACATCGAGTCGTGGAAGCTGGCCAACTAAAAGCTCAGGTTTTGCTTCAGCAATTTCACTTAAAATAGTTACCCGGGTAAATTCATCCGCCATTTCCCATCGTGTTTGCCAGGGGATATGCTCCATATCCTCAAGATACGCTTCTTCAGAAACACGGTTCGGCAGGTAATCTCTCTGAAGTTGTAATCGCCTTTCAATTTCACGTATCAGAGGAGCGCTGTTGGCCATTTCTTTATCCAGATTGAGTTCTGTTAAAAAGTGAACGTAATTCCTAAGAATAAACCGGTCTCTTTTGTTTTTCGCAAAAGTTTTAAGCATCGGCTGAACTATTTTCTTTGCGATCGCTTCGCGACGTTTAACTACCGTGTCATCGAACATCCCCTCTTTCAGCGCTTTCTCATACTCAGCCTTTGTCTTTTCTTTTTTATACTCCTGTTTCTCCTTTTCAAGCGCTGCTTTATAATCCTTGAGTTCTTTACTTCCAAACCCGACTTCTTTCCTGTTGTCGTTTTGGAATGAGAATGGAATTCCGTCCCGATAACTTTTGGTCAGCGCTTTTATGAAAAGAAGCTGCTGTCTAGGGCCTGTAATCTTCAATTCATCCTTTAAGTAATCGCGAATCGGCCTGATAACCACCTGTCTTGAATAGCTCAAAAAATAACCGCCGACAAGCAATGCGGCGGCGAGCAGTGCAAGCACAGGAAGTATCGGTAGAAATGGAAGGATAAGTGAAACAATCAAGTAGCTTGCAACCAGCACTCCCGTTATCATCAGCACAGTTCCGCTGTAAAGATGCGGTTTTTGGACCATCTGATTGTTATAGGTGTTTATTTGAACAGGTGTGAGTGCGGTCACATCCTTCTCACCTTTATCGATAAAAGTATTCAGGACGCTGTAATAATAAGTGGTATCACCAACATTCTTATCCCTGTAAAA
>CAZLUT010000117.1:0-1775 GCA_964562805.1 uncultured bacterium
TCCAAGCATACAATAGGCTTCATCATACGAGCAAGCCGTCATTAATTTCTCGCGATCCTCGTGCGTAAGGCCCCAGGTCTCAATCAGCCAGTCGTAAAAGGGCTTTGTTTTGTTGTAGTTAAAAATATCACTCAGAAGTAGTCCGCATTCGAATCCAGAAGCGACACGCGGATGTCCATTCAATAACTGCGAAATTAACGTTGTTCCTGAGGTCTCCATACCCGTAAATACACAAGCCAGGGGGTTGTTGTGAGTTGATAACTTTCGAACTTCGGATCAAATCTTTTCCCCCATGCTGCTCGCAGCTTCCGGTGAGTTGCGCTGCACTTTGCCTGCAATTGGTTTTTACAGGGGTTGTGTGGGCTGATAATTTTCGAACTTCGGATCAAACCTTTCCCCCATGCTACTCGTAGCTTCCGGTATGTCGCGCTGCGCTTTGCTCTAAAGAACCATACTTTAACCTTATCAGAACCTGTCAGATAAGTATCAAAAAATCGTTTACCGTTCATCATTGCCGTTTGCTCACATTTTTATCAAAAAATATCAGCTTTTTATTCATTGCAGATCCGGGGATTTTTCTCTTTGCATGTAAATCCTAATTTATCAAATATATCGTGTGGAAACAGGGACTCGAAATAATCATAATGTTTTTCCTTAAAACATTCTGGATATAAGTATCTTTTTTTCGTTCGATTCGTTACATGAACTGGGACATTCTTAACGTTTGCAGGAAGGGTAATGTTATGTTTCTGCGCACACGACATCAATTCTTTAGCATTAAGGTGGAGAAATTTAGCAATTTTAGAAACTGTTTCATCAAAACCGTTATAGAAATCCTCTAATTTTATATTCATGAACCGATCATCGGTGTAATCCCAAGAATACATAGCCAAAATACTCTCTTTTGCCACATGTTCCATTTCAAAGATTAACCCCTCATCCCTATCGATACTGCGTAAATATTCCTGGTACAATAGGTTGCCTAGTTCTTGACGTTTATAATGCAAAATCGGGAGTTTTGCTTTCGAGTTCCTGTGGAAATGATACGAAGAAACAACCACTTCATATGGATTTCGAATCATATGTATTCCTTTAAAATTACTTGGCAACAAATGTAATTTTTCTAGATCCCACAATTCAAAAAGAACGATATCGGCATCGGGTGGGATTGAATTAGATAAAGAGATATCATAAAAACGAAATCCGTGCGTTTCGGAAAACTCTTGGAATATTTTAGCCAAAAGGATATGACCTGTTTTATGGTGGGTCGCAATAACAAACAGTAGTTTTTCTTCTGTGCTTTTTGCTATCAACGGACTTCTCCCAATTTAAAAAAGGCCATTTTGTTAATATCTTCGTGGTCTTTTTTAAATGGCTCCCCGGGCAGGACTCGGTTACTACGGTCGGACGGAGCCTCCTTGCGTAACCTCCCCTCAGTCACTGCCGCTCGGCCAAAGGTAACTCGCTTTTTCTCGGATGACCTCGGCGTTCCTTCGCTTCGAGTCCTTATCCAAACAAGACAAAAAAATAGCGAAACCACCAAAAGATGGTCTCGCTATTTTTTGGCTCCCCGTATTGGACGACTTTCGCAACTGGTTGATGGCTACGCCTGCCCTTACCGCGATTTAAGACTCAAAAACAATGCGTGTTTTTCATTTTCTAGTGACTTCTATTATTCTTTCAACAGCTATCTGATAGAGCCCTAACAACTCATTTCTCATAGAGTTGTGATATTGGCATTCCCCTGATATTCCTTACTTATCAAACGGCAAACA
>CAZLUT010000118.1:0-1590 GCA_964562805.1 uncultured bacterium
GTTCAATGGTAGAACGAAAGCTTCCCAAGCTTTAGACGAGGGTTCGATTCCCTTCGCCCGCTCTTCCGCCTGCATTGCTTAAAATTTTAGCATTTGTTGAAATTCTTCGTAGCGTTTTTCGATCTCTTCATCGGTAAGCTCTCGGAGACGATCCAAGCTAAAATCTTCTACTGCAAAAGAAGCAACCACGGTTCCATAAGCCATTGCTTTTTTGAAGCCGTCAAAACTTAAGTCTTTCGTTTTGGTGAGATAACCCATCATACCGCCTGCAAAAGAGTCGCCTGCTCCCGTTGGGTCATACACCTTGTCACATGGAAAGGCTGGGATAGTAAAAAATTTATCTTCATAAAAAAGCATTGCTCCATGCTCGCCTTTTTTAATTACAACAGCTCTTGGGCCCATTTTTTGAATTTTGCGTCCGGCACAAATTAAGTTGCTATCCCCCGTCAGGTCTCTCGCTTCAGTTTCATTTAAAACCATCATGCTGATTTTTGATAAAAGCTTTTTAAGCTCATCGAGTTTGTTGTGAATCCAAAAATTCATCGTGTCCGCTGCAGACCATTTTAAGCCTCTAGCAATCGCCTGCTCTAATAACTGCTCTTGAAGTACGGGATCTACATTTGCCAAGAAAACAAAATCGTGCTTTTCGCCGCCGGTCAGTTTCGGGTTGTATTCCATAAGCACGTTAAGGTGAGTATCAAGCGTTCTAGCGCTATTCATATCTCCTTCGTAACTGCCCGCCCAGTGAAATGTTTTGCCGCCTTTTTTAACTTCCATCCCTGATAAATCAATGGGCCGCTCCTCTAAAACTTCTTTGAATTCCTTCGGAAAATCTTCACCGACAATTGCGTTTAATGTGACCGGTGTAAAAAAACTTGCGGCATAAGAAAAATACGAAGCAGAACCTCCAAAACATTTCTCTCTTTTACCATACGGTGTTTCGATTGAATCCACGGCTACTGTTCCAATAACTAAAAGAGGTGAACTTTTACTCATAACATCCTTTCATCTTCAATCTGCTTCATGTTTTATTATATTTTTAATAATTCTACTACTTTTTTCGGGGTTTTTGGCATCAAATATAGCCCGGACCAGCGCAACACACCGGGCACCGGAGCGAACCACCTCTGCCACATTGTTCGAATCAATGCCCCCGATAGCAACAAATGGCAATTTAACCTTTTTAGAGACTTGCCTGATTAATTCAAGGCCGACATATTTATAATTTGGTTTTGTAGGTGTAGCATAAATTGGGCCGACTCCTATGTAGTCCGGCTCCTCTTTCTCTGCGGCGACAGCCTGCTTCAAGCTATGCGTGGACTTGCCAATTATCATTCGGGATCCGACTATTTTCCGGGCTTCTTTAATCGGCAGATCATCTTGCCCCAAATGCAAGCCGTCAGCTTTTAATAATTTTGCGATATGTGGCCTATCATTAACTATAAATAATTTTCGGCGGCTATGAGCGATTTTTTTAAGTTTTTCCCCAATTTCTAAAAATGCTCCGTCAAGCAAAGTTTTGGAGCGAAGCTGCAAAATATCAGCGCCGCGCTTTAACGCAGAATCTGCCTTTTTAAAAATAGAGGGATC